>CABRZK010000032.1 GCA_902475415.1 uncultured Eubacterium sp. | reverse complement strand
TTGAGAAACTGATCGTAGATGGACGTATCCATCCGGCCAGAATCGAAGAGATGGTGGAGAAGGCACAGAAAGAAGTAGAGAGTATGATCCGTGAGGAAGGTGAGGCCGCTACACTTGAAGTAGGTGTACATGGTATTCATCCGGAACTGGTACGTCTGTTAGGACGTATGAAATTCCGTACTAGCTATGGTCAGAATGCACTGAAACATTCTATCGAAGTTGCACAGTTAAGTGGACTGCTCGCAGCTGAGATCGGTGTGGATGTCAGAGTTGCCAAACGTGCAGGACTTCTGCATGATATCGGTAAATCTGTTGACCATGAGATGGAAGGTTCTCACATCCAGTTAGGTGTTGAGCTTTGTAGAAAGTTCAAGGAGTCTGCGACAGTTATCAATGCAGTAGAAGCTCATCATGGTGATGTAGAGCCAGAGAGCCTGATTGCATGTCTGGTACAGGCCGCTGATACCATTTCAGCAGCAAGACCAGGTGCGCGTAGAGAGACACTGGAAACATATTCAAACAGATTAAAGAAACTGGAAGATATCACAAACAGTTTCAAGGGAGTAGACAAATCTTTTGCAGTTCAGGCGGGCAGAGAAGTTCGTATTATGGTTGTACCTGAGCAGATCAGTGATGCAGATATGGTACTTCTGGCCAGAGACGTTTCAAAACAGATTGAAGCTGAATTGGAATATCCGGGTCAGATCAAAGTAAATGTTATTCGTGAAAGCCGTGTAACAGATTACGCAAAATAAGTATCATAGACCATAAACTAACAGTTCGTATGATGAAATGAATGTAAAGACCTGTAAATCTTTGAGAAAAGATTTGCAGGTCTTTTTTGCTTTGAACTTCGGGGAAAAGTATGAGAAAATTTCGAAAAAAGGAGAATTACAGAAATGAGATTAATGGTTGCATCCGATATCCATGGATCGGCATATTATGGAAAAAAATTATTAGAAGCGTATGATCGGGAGCAGGCAGATCGGTTGTTGCTTTTGGGCGATATCCTGTATCATGGACCGCGCAATGATCTCCCAAGAGAATATGCACCAAAGCAGGTCATTTCCATGTTAAATGCCAGAAAGGAGACTATTTTTGCAGTACGGGGAAACTGTGATACGGAGGTCGATCAGATGGTACTGGAATTTCCAATTCTTGCTGATTATTGTATTCTTATGTATCGGGACAGACTCATCTATGCGACGCATGGACATAATTATAATTTAAACCAGCTACCACCATTGCAAAAAGGGGATATCCTGCTGCATGGTCATACACATATTCCGGCATGGGAATCTTTTGGAACGGATAATTATTATTTCAATCCGGGATCTGTAGCGATTCCAAAGGAAGGCAGTGAGCATGGCTATATGATGCTGGAAGAGGATGGTATCAAATGGAAAACATTAGGAGGAAAGATTTATCATCAGATGGGATGGTAGCATATCTGACAAAAAGCTTTTCGAATATGGTGCAGATGAAAAGAAATATATCAGATGGGAGATGACTCCCACCTCTATAGGGACGCTACTGAAAAACTGTTTTTATATACAATATACAGTAGCGTAAAACACATAAGTATACTTTATCTTGTACCATTTTGTGTGAAATAAGGACTTTTTCAGTGGCGTCCTATAGGTGGTGAGAAACGGCTCCATATTTATAAGGGATGAGAATGTCCGGGACATTCTTGTTCATATATAGTAAAAAATGCAGGTGTAGATTCCTACGCCTGCATTTTTTATGTTCATCTAAAACCTGTATTTCCTTGAAATATATGTCTTCTCTTTTGAGCTGTAACATCAATTGTTTGGAATAAAAATTCTGATGTTATATATAAAATCTGTTTGAAATGATCAGCAAAGACCGGCAGCGTTCAGCTGCTTACGAATCTGAGGTGCGATCAGCAAAGCAAGGATCATTTTGATAAAATCACCCGGCAGAAATAGTATAACACCGTCCATGAGCGCTGCCTGAAACGTCATATGTGCCTGAAAAGCCAGCCATGCGGTACCAAGTGCGTAGCAGACAGCAGTGCCAAGAATCATACCGATGAAGCACAGTACTTTTTTATCTCTGTAATGATCGATAAAGAAACCTGCAATCAGAGCCAGTGGAATAAATCCAATCAGATAACCGCCGGTAGGACCGAAAAGCTTGCCAGGACCTCCTGTAAAACTGGAAAATACCGGAATTCCTACGAGACCGATGAGCAGATAAATCAGGTAGCTGATGGTTCCCTTTTTCATACCAAGGTTGTAAAGGGAAAAATAAATTACCAGATTAGTGAGTGAAATCGGTACTGGTCCAATTGGAAGGGAAAGTGGTGCCAGTACACAGGTGACTGCTGTCATGACGGCAATCATGGCGATCTGATGAATAGAAAATCTTGTTTTTGTGTTTGATGTAGTGTTCATAAATTTTTCTCCGTTTTCTGTGATCTGCTTTTGAAATTATTTATTATTTATTCTTAATAAAGAATGTTGCACGATAGGAAATAAGTCGTCAAAAATGATGAATCATTGCCTTATCGTTAAATATCAAATCCCATATCTGTAAGCATTTCCTGATCCTGTTTTGTATTATTTCCTACAGTAGTGAGCATGTCACCGGTAATTGTAGCGTTGACACCTGCTTCGAACAGTCTACGTCCGCCATCTTTGAAATAACTGCGTCCGGCTGCCATTCGGATATAGGCTTCCGGGTTCAGATACCGGAACATGGAAACCGTGCGGATAATTTCATCTTCGGTCAGAGGAGGAAGATCGGCAAAAGGTGTACCAGGAACCGGAATTAACGCATTGATTGGAATAGATACGATGCCGAGTTCTGATAAGGATACTGCCATATCCAGACGATCTGCAAAAGTTTCTCCCATACCGATGATGCCCCCGGAACAGACAGCCATACCGGCATCCTGCGCCAGTTTGATTTCGTGGATCTTGTCATCATAAGTGTGTGTCGTACAGATATTTGGAAAATTACGTCGGGAAGTTTCGATATTTGCATGATACATGGTGACACCGGCATCTTTCAGTCGGAAAAAAGCTTCCGGAGCCAGTAAGCCATGAGAGGCACAGAGGCGAAGGCTACTGTTTTTGTGTAATTTCTGATAAGTATGAATCAGTTTTTCGAGATCCTCACCTTCCACAGTTCTTCCGGCTGTAACAATGGAATAAGCATGCACACCGGCCGCTTCCCTTGCACGACAGTCAGCCAGGACAACATCGGTATCCAGCATGTCGTAGGTTTCGCAGGAAGTATGGTGAAACGAAGACTGTGCACAGAATTTACAGTTCTCGGAACATTTACCGGCACGTCCATTGATAATTGTACAAAGATCAACAGAATTGCCGCAGAGTGCCTGGCGGATTGTATTTGCCCCGTCAGCCAGTTCCTTTAAATCTGCTGTTTCAAAAAAGGAAAGATCATCGCCTCGGTTCAGACGCCGACCGTTTATGATTTCGGTTGCAAGTTTAGAAATATTCATGATAAAAACTCCATTCTACTCAGGTCATATCTTTTGTAGCAAATTCAAAAAGGTATGATATGTTATTGTAATCTCAAATACGCGTTGATCCGGATGTGACAGGAAAAACGTATTTGTATCAAATCTGAGGATAAGTATAATCGTAAGAAAAATAAATGTCAACCTATAAAATTATTTTAGGTTAACATTTGAAAAGGTTATAAGATAACAAGCGTGCATTTGAGATATGTTTTGTTGGATATGCAGTATATTTTACGGAATATGTTTTTGAAAATAGTATGTAAAATATACTCTATGCATTGAGAAAATAATGAAGTTAAGAGCGTGTTCAAGTCGAACGCACGTGAGACTTGGTGCGTGATTCTGGTCAGCGAAAGCTGACATATTCTTCTCAGAATCACTGCACATCCTCGCGGAGCGTTTATCTCAGTCGGAGATTGTACTCCCACTGAGAAAGACTTGTTATTACTCACCACTTGCAGAAGTGGGAGTCTTCTCGACTGAGATAAAAATTACAGATTCTGCATCAGGGTAGTCTGCGGTAAGTGTTTGGTGTTACCCCTTCTTCTTTTTTAAAGGCTGTGCAAAATGCACTTTCATCTGTAAAGCCGGAACGAAATGCAATTTCTTTTATCGACATCTGGCTTGTTTTTAGCAAAAATTTGGCATTATTGATACGCGTCATAATGAGATATTTGTGGGGCGTCATGCCGGTTTCTTTTGAAAAAACCCGGGAAAAGTAATAAGGGCTCAACGCGGCAATGTCAGCCAGCTCCTGTAAACTAATGGATTTATAAAAATACTTATTGATATGTGTAATGGCATCTGCAATACCGTTTTGCGATTTCTTTGTCACCTGTGGGGTAGTATCAGCAGATAGCAATGCAGTAAGAATCTCTGTAATTGTACCGGAGAGCTGTTCCTCTGCGATTGTCTGGCGGCTGCGGAAAATTTCATAAATAGTGTAAAGATTTTTTCGTATCAGTTCCGGATCGGATGGATAGAGTACAATATTTTTTCCGGAGATAGTAGTTTCATAAAAGGCGCGCGCCATCGAACCGTCAAAATGCAGCCACAGAGCTTTAAATCCGGAATCGGTGCCGTATGTATGCGGTGCATAACAATCCAGAAAAACAATCTGATCTGCAGAAGCCTGCAGAGTAGTTCTCTGAGTAGTAATAAAACAGTTCCCTTCCAGAACATACATCAGCAGAAAGCTGTCGTAAGAATCTCTGGAGAGACGATATCCACTTTCGTAGTGAAAGAAGCCTGTACAGACAGGATAGAAAAACAGTTTTTTAGCCAGTGTGCTGGGAGTATAGACATAGTAATCAGAATTGGGCAAAATGTGCGTTTCATAAGATATCATAAAAAACCTCCGAAAGATGTAAAGATATAAAAAGTATAGAAATAATAGCCAAATCATGAACAAAAACGTTATATGATCATATTCGCCGGTCGTCAATCATATGAGTATGCTGACTTGTTTGCACTCATTATGCCATCAGTATACGTGTTTTATATAAAGATGTCAAAAGCAATTTTTTACAATAAAGCAGCAATAAAAAGGGATGTAAACAGGAAAAAACAGAACTATAATAAAGGCAAGAAAATAAAATAAACGCAAAGCAAGTCAACATGTGTGTATGATGAATGTTGAGTGAAGGTTATGAATCGGATTTGCAAATTAGCGTAGCAACACGTTTCGCTAGTGAGGCATGAATATGAGACGAAAATAATTTTTTATAAGAGAACAGAGAGGACAGGAGAGAGTAAAATGCAGAAAGGCTATGCAAAAATCTGGGAAGAAGATGTAAAAATCCCAACTTATGAGATTGGGGCACCGGATAAAAATCCGATGTTTCTGGAGAAACGAGTGTATCAGGGAAGTTCCGGAAAGGTGTATCCGTATCCGACGACAGAAAAAATCAGTCATGAAAAGAAGGATAAAATCTGGCATGCGGTATATCTGGAAAATGAATACCTGAAAATCATGGTTTTGCCGGAGCTGGGCGGAAGAATTCAGCGTGCTTATGATAAGACCAATGATTATGATTTTGTCTATTATAACCATGTGATCAAACCGGCACTGGTGGGACTGGCAGGGCCGTGGATTTCCGGTGGTATTGAGTTCAACTGGCCGCAGCATCACCGTCCTACTACTTATATGCCGGTAGATCATGTGATTCAGGAGTATTCGGACGGAAGTGTGACCTTGCTTGTGGGAGACGTGGATCAGATGTACGGAACGAAAGTAATGACTTCATTTACTTTGTATCCGGATAAGGCATATATCGAAATCCGGGGACAGTTGTATAACCGGACGCCGTTGCCGCAGACCTTTTTATGGTGGGCGAATCCGGCTGTGTCTGTCAACGAATACACGCAGTCCATTTTTCCACCGGATGTACATACCGTATACGATCACGGAAAACGCGCGGTTTCCAGATTTCCAATTGCAAAAGGAGAGTACTATAAACACGATTACAGCGAAGGGGTTGACATTTCCCGATACAAAAATATTCCGGTGCCGACGTCCTATATGGCAGAAACGTCGAAGTATGATTTTGTTGGTGGTTATGATTACAAAAAAGAGGCTGGGTTACTCCATGTCGCAGACCATCATGTATCACCGGGCAAGAAGCAGTGGACCTGGGGCTGTGGTGAGTTTGGAAAAGCCTGGGATCGCAATCTGACGGATGCCGATGGTCCGTATATCGAGCTGATGACAGGCGTGTATACAGAAAACCAGCCGGATTTCAGTTGGTTGAAACCTTTTGAGGAAAAAGTGTTTACCCAGTATTTTATGCCTTATAAAAAAGTAGGAGCCGTGAAAAATGCGACGATTCATGCAGCAGTCAATCTGGAACTGACCGGTCAGCAGGCAAAGGTGACGGTGTATGCCACAGAGGAATACACAGATGCGGAAATTGTGCTGGAGCAGAATAGAACTGTCATATTTCAAAAACAGACAACCCTTTCCCCGGTGGATATTTTTGAAGAACAAATTCCAACTACCGTCGGAAAAGTGCAGGAACTGAAAGTATCTGTGTACGGACATGGAAGGCTGTTGGTTTCCTATGAACCGGAGGAAGAGACAATTCCGAAACTCGGAGAGCCGGCAGAACCGGCAAAAAAACCGGAAGAGATTTTGACGAATGAAGAACTGTTTTTGACGGCGCAGCATATTGAACAGCACCGTCATGCTACCTGGCAGCCGGATTTTTACTATCTGGAAGGACTGAAACGTGATCCGGGAGACAGCCGGATCAATCAGGCTTATGGAATGCTTCTGATGCGCGAAGGACAGTTTGCACAGGCAGAAAAACATTTCCGTGTGGCAATCAAACGTCTGACCTGGCGGAGTCCTAATCCGTACGACAGTGAGACATACTACAATCTGGGATTGACGTTATTTTATCAGGACAGAAAGAAAGAGGCGTATGATGCGTTTTACAAAGCGACATGGACCAATGCACAGCAGGAGATGTCTTACTATTATCTGGCTGCGATTGCCTGTGAGAATGGCGAATACGAGCAGGCACTGGAACTGATTGAGCGCAGTCTGGTCAAGAACAGCCACAATGTCAAAGCAAGAGGCCTGAAAGTCGTTTTACTGCGAAAACTGAATCGCATGGAGGAAGCAGCAGTGTGGAGGGCAGAAAATCTGAAGCTGGATGCCTTTGATTATGTGACGCTGTTTGAACAGGTGCTGACAGAAGAAAATTGGGCAGAAAAAGTATGGAATAAGGCATCGGGTAAAGAAACTGTCAGAACGGAAGATACAAAAAAGAAGGAATGGGATGACAGAGGGATGTGTGACGCGACTGCTGAGACACATTGTTCGGGAATTGTCATGCACGATAGTATAAACAATATCTGTCAGACGAAAAATATTTTTGCAAAGCGTAGCAGAGGATTTTTTGAAACATATCTGCAGACGGCCCGAGATTATGCAGAATACGGATGTCTGGAAGAAACAATGGCGGTATTACAGAATTGCCCGGTGAAACAGCCGATGATTTATTACTATCAGGCATATTATCAGCAGAAAGCCGATAATAAAGCAACGGTTGATTTTGCTGAAATTTACCGGAATGCAGAACAGTGTATGCCGGATTATTGTTTCCCAAACAAATTAGAAGATATTGCAGTGCTTGAAACTGCGATTAAGTTAAATCCGCAGGGAGCAAAGGCTTATTATTATCTGGGCAATCTGCATTATGACAAGCTGCAGTATGAGCAGGCCATCCATCTGTGGGAGCAGTCTGTGAAACTGGATGCTTCATATCCGACGGCACATCGAAATCTGGCCATTGCCTACTACAACAAACGGCATGATGACAGGGCGGCAAAACGGGAACTGGAGCAGGCGTTTGCACTGGATGAAACAGACAGCCGTGTTTTTCTGGAACTGGATCAACTGTACAAAAAGATGGGTGTTCCCTTTGCGGAGCGTCTGAAAAAATATGAAAAGCGGAAAAAACTGGTGAGAGAACGGGATGATGCCATGCTGGAATGGGTGACACTTTACAACCTGAACAGAGAACCGCAAAAAGCCTATGATCTGATCATGAGCCATTCTTTCCGCCCATGGGAGGGTGCAGAAGGACGGATTTCCGGACAGTACAAAGCGGCACTGACCGCGTTAGCCAGAGAGAAAATGCAGAGAAAAGAGTATGCCGAAGCGGAGCGTTTGCTAAAACAGGCACTGCAATATCCGAAAAATCTTGGGGAAGGACGTTTGGAAGGTACAAAAGATAATGATATTTATTATGAGCTTGGCGTGGCTTTAGAACATTTAAATCGGATGGATGAAGCACGAAATTGTTTTGCACGTGCGCAGACTGGAGATAACGAACCGGCAGGAGCCATGTATTACTATGACCAGCCGGCAGACATGATTCTGTATCAGGCACTGGCAAGTAAAAAGTTAAACCAGATGAAACGGTATCATATCTGCCTGAACAAATTGCAGGACTATGGGGAACGGCATCTGTACGATCAGGTGGAAGATGACTTTTTCGCGGTATCTCTTCCGGATTTTCTGATCTTTGAAGATGACCTGACAGTGAAAAACAAGGCACATTGCTATTATCTGATGGGCTTATCAAACCTTGGTGCAGGAGAATATGAAGCAGCCAAAGAGGATTTTAACCGGTGCATCGAACTGGATTATAATCATCAGAAAAGCAGATGGTATCGCGGAATATGTGAGGAAATGAATAAAAAATCATAGGATAGGTATTTCTTCGAAACAAACGTAGGAAGAAAATACGCAAAATAATATGTAAGATAGTAGCGATGGTTACGAGAGAAAAACAGAAACGTCTTTTTAAAAAAACAAATTTGAAAACAGGGCATTGAGGATATCGATGCTCTGTTTTTACGAGTAAAAGCGATTGACAATCTGGTTCATATTAAGTATTATTAAATAACGCAATGCGTTATTTGAAAAGGGAGAATTAACAATGGGAAGAGGAAAAGAAGTAAAAGAATTAAGAGAAAAAATGGGAATGAACAGACGCGAGTTCAGTGACTATTATGGCATTCCATATCGCACAGTTCAGGACTGGGAAGCAGAGAAAAGAGAGCTACCAGAGTATTTGCTACGTTTGCTAAAATACAGAGCGGAAATAGAATGTCGAATTAAAGATGTGGATAAAGAAAACTATTTTAATGATAAAGGCTCGTATTAGTTATCATATAGTCTTTATTTTTTATAATGTACATAACGCAATGCGTATATTTTGCAGAAAAATAAGGAGGTAACATTGGAAAGAAAAGTAAATGTAATTGAGGATTTAGATGGGAAGAAAACAGTTTTCATTCACGACATCTTATTTAAAGGGAAAAGAGCTGTGAATTGGGATGATGTAGAGAAATATTTAAAAAAATATGTGGGAGATATTTATACAATTGATGATTCTAATGACGTAGTCTATATTGGTTCTGATCTGCCAGATGAGTATGCTCATTCAAATTACACACGTATTCTAAAAGGCGCAAATGCTAAAGCAAAAGCCAATGCAGCACAGGGATTACCTGAATTGATTGAAATTGCGGATGGAAAAAAGTTCACTGAAAATTATAAAACGAAGCATAATGCAGATGCAATGTATGGTTGGTATCGTTATGAATCAAGATTTGCGTTGCCAGTATTTAATGAAATCGGAGAAATTGAGAGATATAATGTTTTTAATGTGATTATGGTTATTCGCCATGCGCAAGATGGAAAAATGTATCTTTATGACATAATAAACATAAAAAAAGAAACGAGCACCCTTTTCCAGTCCGAAGACATTACTCAGTAAAAAACCCATTTCTTAATTTTGATAATACATTGAGTAGAGTAGAATGTCAATAGGAAAATTGCTTAAATTCTGTTTATTTTTTATATCAAAATCCGTATAATAGAGGAAGATGCTTGGACAAGTTATTGGAGGGAAGATATTGGGTGAGCTTGCTATTTAGAGAGTGGAAATACTGTGGAAGATGATGTGGTGTGAAAGTGACAGAATGGAGATTAGTATGAAAACAATAAAAGTAGTTGCAGCGGTAATCAAAGTTTACAATGAGCAGGGCGAACCAATGATTTTTGCAACGCAGCGTGGATATGGAGAATTCAAAGACCAGTGGGAATTCCCGGGTGGAAAGATAGAACCGGGAGAAACACCGCAGGAAGCATTAATGCGTGAGATTATGGAAGAACTTGACACAAAAATAGCAGTTGGAGAACGGATTGATACGATAGAATATGACTATCCGGAGTTTCATCTGTCGATGGAGTGCTTCTGGTGTGATGTGTTAAGCGGTGATCTGGTGCTGAAAGAGCATGAGGCAGCGAGATGGCTGACACGGGAACAGTTACGGGAAGTAGACTGGCTCCCGGCAGATATTAGGTTGATTGAGAAAATAAAAGAAGTGATGTAGGAATTTCTCATCAAATACGGCGTAAAGAAGAAGGTAAAAAAGCATGATAAACAATAAAATCGAAATCAAAGCCCCTGGCATGAATGCCACGGGATATTTATACACATATTTTCTGGACAGCTCTATTGAGATGCGTCCGAATGAGAAAAGACCAGTTATTCTGATGTGCCCGGGAGGCGGATATGAAATGACTTCTGACCGAGAGGCAGAACCGATGGCAATGCGTTTTCTTGCCATGGGATATCATGTGGCCATTTTGCGTTACAGTGTCAGCCCGGTGCGGTATCCGGCGGCATTATTGCAGGTGGCAGAGAGCGTATTGTATCTGAAAAGACACGCAGAAGAGTACCATATTGATCCGAAGAAAATCGTAGTGCAAGGTTGCTCTGCCGGTGGTCATCTGGCAGCAGATTACGGTGTTTCCTGGCATCAGAAATGGCTTGCAGATGCAATGACAACGACATCCGACCAGCTTAAAATTGCGGGATTACTGTTATGTTACCCGGTCATTACATCCGAAGAAAAGGCGCACGAAGGTTCTTTCCATAATCTACTGGGTGATGCCTATGAGGAAAAGAAAGCGGAACTGTCTCTGGAATATCAGGTGACAGAGCAGACACCACCGACGTTTTTATGGCATACGGCGACAGATGATACCGTTCCGGTGGAAAATTCGCTGTATTTCTTTCAGGCCTGTCTGGAGCATGGTGTGTCAGCCGAACTGCATATTTACCCAGTAGGAGGTCATGGACTGTCTCTGGCAAATGAGGAAACCTGCCGTGCCAACGGTATCGGTGTGCAGAAGGAATGTCAGAGCTGGATTAGTCTGGTACAGACGTGGTTAGAACATATATTTGAAAAATAAAAGAGAAGATTTAAAGTTGTTTAGATTTTTGAAAACAAATACTCATAAAAAATTAAGTTGAGATATTATGGGAAGCATGTTAGAATCTTCTAGGCATAAAAATTAAATAGTTAATAAAAACTAGGAAGGAATTTTAATATGTTAACAATGATTGAAGTATTAAAAGCAATATTGTTTGGTGTAGTGGAAGGTATCACAGAGTGGCTTCCAATCAGCAGCACCGGCCATATGATCTTGCTTGATGAATTCGTAAAATTAAATGTGAGTCCGGAATTTCTGGATCTTTTTCTGGTGGTCATCCAGCTGGGAGCTATCCTTGCAGTTGTAGTGATCTACTGGAACAAGCTGATTCCGTTGTCTACAAAACACGGCTTACATATCAGCCGCAGAAAATGCAAAATGTGGGTAAAGATCATCGTTGCATCTATTCCGGCCGGAGTGGTTGGTATCTTATGGGACGATGTATTTACAAAATATTTTTACAATTATCAGACCGTAGCAATCATGCTGATTCTGGTGGGTATTGTATTTATTATCGTAGAGCGTTCCAATAAGAACAGAGTGGCAAAAATTGATTCCATCGATGATATTTCCTATGGTCAGGCTTTTTTGATCGGTGTATTCCAGATGATTGCCGCTATTTTCCCGGGAACTTCCCGTTCCGGTTCTACTATCGTAGGATCTCTGATGATGGGAATTTCCAGAACAGCAGCAGCAGAGTTTACCTTCTTCCTTGCTGTTCCGGCTATGTTCGGTGGAAGTGCCATCAAGATTTTAAAATACAATGGTGGATTCAACACCTCCGAAGTAGCATTACTGGCAATCGGTATGATCGTAGCCTTTGTGCTTTCCATCGTAGCAATTAAGTTCCTGATGTCCTACATCAAGAAACATGATTTCAAAGTATTTGGATGGTATCGAATTGTACTTGGTGTTGTCGTAATTGGATATTTCCTGGCAAGCAGATAGTACAAAATAATATAATATATATAAGAAGTTCGCAATTGTGTATCACTTTCAAAAGTTAAACTTTGAGGGACGGTATATGGTTGTGGACTTCTTTTTTTTACAAGTTTTCGATGTCTTTTTGTACAAATGTCAGATGAAATAAAAGATATTTAATGGTAGAATAAATATAATTCATTTCAGTCTGAGCCTGGACTCCCACTTTTGTAAGTGGTGAGTAGTAACAAATAACAGCTGATAGAGATCATGAGGAGGAAAAATAAGAATGGGAGAGACAAAACTGACAGGTCGTGTGACAATTCCGACAGATGTAGATGTGGTTCCGGAGACTCTGGAACTGATGAAACGCTGGGGTGCAGATGCCATCCGCGACTGTGACGGAACTGATTATCCGGAAGGATTAAAAGATGTGGATGCAAAAGTTTATTCCACTTACTATACAACCAGAAAAGATAACGAGTGGGCAAAAGCCAACCCGGATGAGATTCAGCAGTGTTATATTATGACAAAATTTTATACGGCTGAATCTGATAAATTATCCATCCATCTGATGACCGGTATTTATCCGGAAATGCTGAAAGTAAACAGTCATGATGATATCAGACGCTGGTGGGAAGTCATTGACCGTACAACAGGTGAAGTTGTAAGCTGCGATGAATGGTCCTATTCTGAAGAGACAGGAGATGTAACCATTAATCCGGCAAAACCATTCCATGATTACACTGTAAGTTTTCTGGCATACATCATGTGGGATCCGGTGCATATGTACAATGCAGTTGTCAATGAATGGAAAGACGTAGAGCATCAGATTACCTTTGATGTACGTCAGCCAAAGACACATAAATTCAGTATGGAGCGTCTGCGGAAATTCTGTAAAGCCAATCCGCATGTCAATGTCATCCGCTATACCACATTTTTCCATCAGTTCACGCTGGTATTTGATGAACTGGCAAGGGAAAAATATGTGGACTGGTACGGATATTCTGCCAGTGTCAGCCCATACATTTTAGAGCAATTTGAAAAAGAAGTCGGATATAAATTCCGTCCGGAATACATCATCGATCAGGGATATTTTAACAATCAGTATCGTATCCCGTCCAAAGAATTCAAGGATTTTCAGGCTTTCCAGCGTCGGGAGGTAGCGAAACTTGCCAAAGAAATGGTAGATATCACACATGAAGAAGGCAAGGAAGCGATGATGTTCCTTGGCGATCACTGGATCGGAACCGAGCCGTTTATGGATGAGTTCAAGACCATCGGTCTGGATGCACTGGTAGGAAGTGTCGGAAACGGTTCTACCCTGCGTCTGATCAGTGATGTGGAAGGTGTAAAATACAGAGAAGGCAGATTTTTACCATATTTCTTCCCGGATACATTCCATGAAGGCGGTGATCCGATCAAAGAGGCAAAAGAAAACTGGGTAACAGCCAGAAGAGCGATTCTTCGTAAACCGATTGACCGCATTGGATATGGCGGATATCTGAAACTGGCCTGCGAATTCCCGGATTTTATCGATTATATTGAGAGCGTTTGTGATGAGTTCCGTCTGCTGTATGAAAATGCAAAAGGAACCACACCATATTGTGTGAAAACTGTT
>CABRZK010000031.1 GCA_902475415.1 uncultured Eubacterium sp. | reverse complement strand
CTTGCATTTCTGAATCTGTCAGAATAAGGAGGTATGATACTGTTGCGTCTGTCACAAACAAAAAATCAGAGCCAGCATAATTGTGGCTCTGATGACAGTAAGTACAGCGTTTCTTAAATAAGCACCATATAGAACGCGGGCAAATTATATGTGGTATTTAGAAATCGCTGCACTAATATTCCCAGAAATGCTTTTCGTAGGCATTGATGATCTGGGTATTATGATATTGCGTTGTGCGCTGCAGGGAACAGTTATACTGCAGATGCATATGACCGTGTACCATATATTTTGGCTGGTATTTATCCAGAAGCTTCAGGAATGTCTCGTATCCCTGATGTGCATGATCTTCGCCGTCACCAAGTCCCTGAGCCGGGGCATGGGTCAGCAGAATGTCAAAACCATGGTGCAGGATCAACTGGTGCTTGATATGTAGCAGGCGGCGCTTCATTTCTTTTTCCGTATACATGTATTTTCCGGGTTTATATGGCATGCAGCCACCCAGACCGAGGATTCTGATGCCCTCGTGTACATATATTTTGTCATCGATACAGATACAGCCTTCCGGTGGTGTACGGTCATATTTCTCATCGTGATTGCCATGAACATACAGCAGTGGCAGATTCGTACAGCTGACGAGAAATGACAGATATTGTGGATTCAGGTCACCACAGGAGAGGATGAGGTCTGTATCGGTAATTTTATTGCTGTTATAGTGGTCCCACAATGCCGTAGATTCGGTATCGGAAACAGCTAAGATTTTCATGGTGTCGGTTCCTCCTTGCGAATTCCTTCCTGCCGTACCACATTCTGGGCATCTTCCCGGAGCTCTTCGGCAGTAGGAATGCGACCGATGATATTGTCCGCCAGCCAGTCAATGGAAATGATTTCCTTTGGACTCAGGCTGTGAGAGGCATCTTTGGATACCATTCCCTGCTGGGAATGCAGGATACCGTCAAACGGGTTGAACTCATAGTTTCGGATTGCATTGCTCAGTGTATCAAGGAGATGTTTGGTTTCGTCCGGAATGGCAGATGACCAAACAACGTCGATGACATCCGAGGACATACCCCACCAGTAGTGAAGGGCTTTGTTGGAATCCGATTTTCCCTCTGTATTCCAGATGCCGTTCTGGACATTGCGGATGATTCGTTCGTAGTATTTTCCCCAGTTCCAGGCAGGAAATGCCAAGTTGACCGGTGTCTCGCCGTTGACACGGAAGAGACCGAACTGTCGGGAAATTTTTCTCGGAATGATCATGTCCTGATGGGAGATGTAGGTGGCTCCCAGAGCGTACAGTTTACTGGTAAGATCTACATGTTCATTTTCTTTCAGTGTAGACCATTCCAGATAAATTTTTGCCTTTGGATTGACCATTTTAACACCCAGTGCAAAAGCATTGATATTTGCAGTCATACCGTAGATCGGATAATCTGCGATGTAACCGATCTTGTTCGTGTCCGTCATAATGCCGGCCAGCACACCGATCAGAAATTTCGCTTCATACATACGTCCATAGTAAGTGCGGATATATTTGTGGGAAGCGTTCAGGGAACAGTTTAAAATCTTGACTTCCGGGTGATTTACGGCCGTTCGCAGACTGGCACTTAAAAACTCCGGTGAAGTAGTGAAGATCATCTCGTTTCCGTCAGCGATGGCCTGTTCAATGGCAGCCACGGCATCTTCTGTGCCGGAGATGTTGTCATAGGCTTTGGTCTGTACGCGTCCGTGGAATGCATCCTTCAGATACAGCCGGCCAAGTTCATGAGCATAAGTCCAGCTGGAAGTTTCCGGTGTCTTTTTATTGATAAATGCAATGTGGGTGATCGTCTCTTCCTCCGAAGGAGTCAGAAGTTTGGTCAGAATGTTCTTTTTCTGCTCAGGAGCCGGATCGAATTTTACCGATGGTTTTTCCTGTGCATTTTTCAGCTCAAACTCAGCCCACATTTTTTTCAGATTTTCTTTGATTTCAGATGGTGTCTCATCCTTTAACTGATTGTAATCAAACAGATCCAGATAAATGAGCATGGCATCACCTGTCGTCATATTCAGGCGGTCGCCGCCCAGCTCCTGGAAAGCATCTGAAAAGCGATTATAGCAGGAGCGGAATACGATACGGTCATCCATACTCCAACGCTCATAGCGTCTGTGACCCAGGTGATAAGCGAGATGCAGATAGGAACCTTCTTTACTGAAAAACAGATAATTGATGCTGGTAGCATTATAAAAATCAAGAAATTCATAGTAAAGTCGGCTTTCTTTGGTATCTTCTCTGGCCGGGATGATTCTGGTGACATATCCGGGCACACTGATGGCACCGAAGTATTTCAGTACGCTGACACGTTTGTTGCCTTCCTGTACATAATAGCGATTCATGTACTCATAAGCGACAATGGGATCACGGATACCTTCCCGCAGATGAGCATCACACAGGGCGGCCCATTTGGCGGCAAATTCTGTATTATCTCCCAGAATCGGCATAAAATTAGGCGCAAAAGAAGATGTGCGCCCAATTGTTTTGGTGCCGACGATCAGTTCTGTGGGTATATCTACCAGTCCCAGAGGCACTTCGCCACTGATATCCACATGCTCCAGAATGGCATCCAGAGCAGGCATATCAGTGGGAAGCTTCTGTGCGGCCCGTGTCTGTAATTCTTTTTTTCCTGCCCTCTGGGCAGCACGATAATGTTCCATTGACATCAAAGATCACTCCTTATCGTTTCGGTGATGTTACGGAAAAATGAAAAACGGTTTTGGATTTAAAAGTGTCTCCGGCTTTTAAAATAACGGAAGGAAAGTTCGGATGACTGGTAGCATTTGGAAAATGCTGTGTCTCCAGGCAGGCGCTTCCGTACGCCGGGTAAGTAATGCCATTTTTGCCATGGCTCGCCGGGGACTGTGCCGGTACATATAACTGCATACCTGGCTGGTCTGTAAAGCAGGTCAGGCGAATGCCGGATTCCTGGGAATACAGGGTGGCAGCTTCTTTCAGCCCGGTTCCGTTTAATACAAAGTTATGATCATAGGTTTTCGAATATTTCAATTGTGGATGATCTGCAAAAATATCCTGTCCGATCGCTTTCGGAGTACGGAAATCAAATGGTGTACCATCGACATCGGAAATTACGCCGGTGGTCAGATCATTCTCATCTGTCTCGGTATATTGATCTGCATTGATCATCAGAACATGCTCAAGGACAGAACCGGAAGCCTCTCCGTTCAGGTTGAAGTAGGAATGGTTCGTGGTATTAAATACGGTATCCTGATCACTGGATGCTTCATAAGTAATGGAAAGTTCATTGTCTTCACTCCAGCAGTAAGTTACACTCATAGTTAAAGTACCTGGATAACCTTCTTCTCCATCCGGGGATACTCTGGTGAATTTTACAGAATTGCCGGTCTGCTGGGAATTCCAGTTGTAGTAGTGGAATCCGCGGATACCGCCATGCAGATGGTTTGGACCATTGTTGATGGCCAGATGATAAGTTTTATCATTCAGGGTAAAGGTACCTTTCTCAATGCGGTTGGCATGTCGCCCTACGACAGCACCAAAGCTTGCGGTATCTTTCTCATACTCTGCAAGCGTGTCATAGCCAAGGCAGACGTCGCGTAATTCACCGGTTTTATCCGGAACACAGATGCTTACAATACGGCAACCGAAACTTGTGATGGTAACGTATGCTCCTGATGTATTTTCCAGACGGTACAAAAATGCTTCTTCGCCGTCAGTGGTGATTCCAAAAGAACTTTTTGTAATATTCATTTCAAAACCCTCATTCTTTCTACTTGTAGTTAATAACAGTATACTCGCAGGTGACAGGTGCTGACAAGTAAAATCTTTTGTGGTATACTGGTTTGCATGAATACAAATACTAAAAATGATGAAAAAACAATGATTACACAGGTGAAAAAAGTGGATGCCATGCATCCTGATATGAGTATTATACGGGAAGCTGCCGAAATTATCCGTGAAGGCGGACTGGTTGGATTCCCGACAGAGACAGTATATGGACTGGGAGCAGACGCGTTACTGCCGGAAGGGGCGAAACGAATTTATGCAGCAAAAGGGCGTCCGTCTGACAATCCATTGATTGTGCATATTGCCGATTTCGAGGCGCTGGATAAAATTACAGCGGAGATACCGCCACAGGCAAAGGTACTGGCTGATGCATTCTGGCCGGGACCGCTGACGATGATCTTTCGCAAGAGTGATGCTGTTCCTTATGAGACCACAGGTGGACTGGATACTGTGGCTGTCCGTATGCCATCTCATCCGACGGCGCTGGCGCTGATCCGTGAGAGCTGTGGGTATATCGCAGCACCAAGTGCCAATACATCCGGCAGACCGAGCCCGACACTGGCAGAGCACGTTTATGAAGATCTGAAAGGAAAAATCCCGATGATTCTGGATGGCGGAGCAGTAGGAATCGGAATCGAATCTACAATTATCGATCTGAGCGAAGAAGTACCGATGATTTTGCGCCCGGGATACATTACAAAAGACATGCTTTCAGAAGTAATCGGCGAAGTAAAGGATGATCCTGGATTTACCAGTGCAGATCCGAATGTACATCCGAAAGCACCGGGAATGAAATACAGACATTATGCGCCGAAAGCAAATCTGACGATTGTATCCGGTAATGCGGATGCGGTGATCAGGCGGATCAATGAACTGACAGCCGAGCATCAGGCAAAAGGTGAAAAAGTGGGAATTATCTGTACGGATGAAAGCCGGGCAGCGTATACAGGAGATGTGATCGAAAGTACCGGAAGCAGACAGGATGAGGACAGTATCGCTCAGCATCTGTATGCTATTTTGCGTGATTTTGATGAGCGGGATGTGGATGTGATTTTTTCAGAAAGTTTTGCCACACCGCGGATCGGTCATGCCATCATGAACCGTTTGCTGAAGGCAGCCGGACATCAGGTGATTGAAGTATAAGAATCGGATATTCATGCAGATTGGACATTACTTCGGGATCAATCGTTCCGGAGAATGTTCGCATGCGTAAATTCAAAACGAGGTGAAAATTTGGAAAAAATAGAGAAGATAATCTTTGTGGGGAAACGGGCAATCTGTCGGGAGCCCATGGCAGCCGCTATTTTGCAGCGGGAGACTCTGTCATTCCCGGTGGAAATCCTGGCCAGAGGCATTGTAGTGCTTTTTCCGGAACCGTTGAATCAGAAAGCAGAGGCGGTTATGATCAGCAATGGTATCACACTGGAAAATTATATGTCCAGCCAGCTGGAATCAACGGATTTTGGGGAAACGACGTTGATACTGACTTTTGATCAGGCTGCCAAAGAAAAAGTTCTGGAAATGGAAGGTGCACAGAACGTGGAAGTATTGACAGATCTGACGGGTGACGAACTGGAGATTTTGGATCCGTATGGAGCAGAACTGGTGACTTACGGAATCTGTTATGAGACATTGTCCAATACGATACATAAACTGGCAGAGATATTAAATGAACAGTATGCTATATAATAAAAGGATGCCACCGATAGGTGGTACGCCCGAGTTTATAAGTAATTGACTAAAAAATAGCAGCCAACTGAACCAACCTCCAATAGTTAGCTTTTAGGTTTAACTTTGGGGGGGTCAAACGGCGGCTATTTTTTTTGAAAAATATTGTAACGTTTTGCTTTCAGAGAAGTCTAATTAATAGAAAACAAAATCATGATGAAGTTTTTGGGGGTGAATACAGATGAGTGAACATGAAATGAGTCAGGATATCCTGATGGCAGAATATGAAGCAGTATATTATTATGTGTTATCACTTTGTCGTAATTCATCCGAAGCAGAAGATATTACACAGGAAACTTTTTGCCGTGCATTATATAAAAGGACTGAGTTTAAAGGAAATTCCAGCATTTATACATGGCTATGTGCGATTGCAAGAAATATTTGGCTAAAAAAGATAAAAAAAGAAAAACGTCATGTGTCGGATGAAGTCCTTTACAGGGAATTAGAGTGGAGTGGTGAGACTGTAGAGTCAATAATCATAAATCAGGAAACTTTAAAATCGATTCACAGAATTATTCATATGATGGACGAACCGTATAAAGAGGTATTTTCTTTACGGACGTTTGGAGAACTGGCGTTCCGGGATATTGCAGATTTATTTGGAAAATCAGAAAGCTGGGCAAGAGTTGTGTATTATCGCGCAAAGAAAAAGATATTAGACCAATGGAAGAAGGAAGGTGAATGTTAATGTCGGAAAAAAATAAAATGCATCAGATTTCCTGCGATATGATTCAGGATTTGCTGCCATTATATCAGGATGGTCTTGTCAGAGAGGCAACGAGAGATACTGTAGATTGGCATTTGGAGCAGTGTCAGACATGTAGAGGGATATATGAACAGTTGAAAATGCCAGTTGTGTTAGAAAAAAATAAGACAGAACAAAGTGCTGACCGGTTTCGGGCTATGGTGAAAAGGAACCGAAAAGTTGTAAAAAATAGAATAGCCGCGGGTTGTGTGATTTCAGCGGTAGCTGCATGTGTTTTGTGCTTTATTATATTTTGTGTACCTGTCATTCCGACAGATGAGAGTAATATGAGAGTGAAAGACATATATTGTCAGAAAGAGGAGGGTATCCAGAAAGTATTTGTCAATTGCCAGTGGCCGGATAGCAGGAAGAGCGCCATTTACAGACCTTCATTTGTTCGGAATGAAGATGGTTCTGTGACAATGAAGACTGCAAAAGAGTATAAACTGACCATAGCAGATAAATTAAGCGGACGTTCCGAAACCTATGATGGAGAACTATATGGAAGTTCGTATACAGAATTAGATACTCCGTGTAAAAGTATTATTTATGATGGAAAACAAATATGGTCAGAAGCGGATTATACCAGAGAAGAACCAAAATTTGTATCGGATTTCATGGAAGATTCCTCTGAAAAGTAAACATGAATAACTAATGAAAAGTAAATGAAAGGGAGTAGGATATGGAACCTGGCAGGTGATTGTCGGGTTCTATATCCTGCTCTCTTTTTTTGTTATAAAGAAAAAATACGGCTGCGCACCTATGGACAGGCAACACCGGAGAGCACCGCTTTTATAGAACTGAAGAAAAAGTATAAAAAGGTGGTTTACAAACGCAGAATCAGCGCCAGTTATGAAGAAGCCATGCAGTACTTGTGTCAGCGGGCGGATGTGATTCCACACAGTCAGATCTGTTCGGAACTGGATTATGCATTAAATCTGCATCAGGAAATTCAGCCGACCATGTATCTGTCATATGAGAGAGAAGCTTTTTATAGAAAAGAGGATCATGAGCTTCGGATTACATTTGATCAGAATATTTTATGGCGGACAGAAGATCTGAATCTGACCAGTCCGATTTATGGCCATCAGTTATTACAGCCGGGACAGTTTTTATTGTATGCAGTGGAATACGAAGATGATTACGATCGGAT
This sequence comes from uncultured Eubacterium sp., assembly GCA_902475415.1. Lineage (GTDB taxonomy): Bacteria > Bacillota > Clostridia > Lachnospirales > Lachnospiraceae > Eubacterium_I. The sequence continues at coordinate 6,524 of CABRZK010000031.1, read as the reverse complement.
TTTATGTTATGGAGTTTCCTTTTATAAGAAACGCTGTCTGGTTCGAAAAAAATAAAAAAATGATATTTTCAGAAAACCGTGGTTAAAACCACGGTTTTTTGGTGAAAAAAGGTGTATGCTAGGTACATCTTACAAAAGAGAAACTTTTAAAGTATATGAAAGAAGATTTGTTTAATACTTCAGGAAATACTTTTTAGAAAACACAGAAAGAAGTTACTGTGACAGACTAGAAAAAATAAATAGAAAAGTGAGGAAAAGAAAGATGGTAAGAAGAATTATTCATATCGATGAGGAAAAATGTAACGGATGTGGTGCATGTGCGAATGCCTGTCATGAAGGAGCCATCAGCATGGTGAACGGAAAGGCAAAGCTGATGAGAGATGACTACTGCGACGGTCTTGGCGACTGTCTGCCAACCTGCCCGACCAATGCCATCACATTTGTAGAGCGTGAGGCAGCTGCTTACGATGAGGCAGCGGTACTGGCAAACAAAGCGAAAAAAGATGCTGAGAATGCAAAGACAGCAGGAAATGCAGCAGAGGCGCATGCACCGATGGCGGGTGGATGCCCGGGTACAAGAATGCGGATGCTGAACCAGCGTTTGACAGAGACAGAAGAAAGTACACCGACGGCACCGCAGCAGAGCGTTTCCCGTCTGGGACAGTGGCCGTGTCAGATCAAACTGGTAGCACCGAATGCACCATATTTTAACGGTGCAAAACTGCTGATTGCAGCAGATTGTACTGCTTATGCCTATGCACGTATGCATGAGGATTTCATGAAAGGGAAAGTGACACTGATCGGCTGCCCGAAGCTGGATGACATTGATTACAGTGAAAAACTGACAGCCATTATCGCAAACAATGATATTCAGAGTGTGACCATTGTCCGCATGGAAGTACCGTGTTGCGGAGGCCTGGAGTTTGCTGCAAAGAAAGCACTGCAGGACAGCGGAAAATTCATTCCGTGGCAGGTAGTGACCATTTCCATTGACGGAAATATTTTGGATTAGTACTGGGATTTTAAATTATCTTCCGCTTTTTTAAAATCCAGAATTCTACGGCAATCACCCCGAGACTGATCAGAATCAGCAGAGGATAACCATACTTTGCATCCAGTTCGGGCATATGGGTGAAATTCATACCATACCAGCCGGTGATGACGGTGAGCGGGAAAAAGACAGAGGTCAGAACAGTCATCAACTGCATGATTTTGTTCTGTTTGTGGTCGGACTGAGCCTGTTCGAAATCCCGCAGCGTCTGGCAGTAATCAATGGACTGCTGGGCCATCTGCTGAAGGCGGCAGGCACGCTCACCGATCAGTTGCAGGAGCTGCAGGCGGTCGGGGTCAAAATAGTTCCGGACATTGCCAAGCAGTTGTCCGGCCATATCATCAAGTTGTTCATAATAATTGCGCAGACGGGTTAATTCCCGTCTGTTTTTTAATAAACGGGGCATCAGATCATGAATATTGCCCTGCATGGCGTTTTCTTCCAGCAAAAACAGTTTGCGTTCATAACTTTCCAGTAATTCCATATCATTCATCAGAAACTCAGAGAAAAATCCATACAGAAATAATTCCACAGACATATCCTGGCTTTCATAGCGGTGAATCATGTTCTCAATGACCTGATCCGGTATCGAGTCGTCAGATACAAAAACAAGGTACCTCTGATTGATGTAAAAAGTCATGTATACAGGTGTTTCCAACAGTCTTTTCCGATCTGGAATGCACAGGCTTCCGGAAATGTAATGAGGGTAGATTTCAGCCTTACAGCTGCGGATGATTGTATTTTCCATGCCGGCATAAGGCGGGAAAGATAAACGTTGCTTTTGTTTTTCCCATTGTGTGGGAGAAAGGGTCAGCACAGTCGTAATGTGATCTGCATACGAATCAGACTCTGCGGATAGGTGTGATTCCGTATGTTCATATTTTGTCAGTCGGTGATGGAGACTATAGTACATTCGGTACTCCTTATTCAGTCGCAGCAGAAAAGATATTTCCGACGTTTGTGGTCAGCCGGGACAGAAAAAAGTGTCCGGGATATCTTTTGATGCATCGAGAGCTCTTTTTTCATGGATAGAATGACCGGAAACAGCAGAAATTATCCGTGTATTCCGACAAAAACCATTGCATATTTACCCAGATTCGGTATAATTAAATAATGGCGTATCAATGTGAGACTGCGAAGAAACGCTGTTTCAGGTTCGATACAGAATAGAATGCCATTTCTATAAATTTGGAGGAAATACATGTCACAAGCAGTAGTTATAAAAAGTAACAAATATGGAATTAATCTGATTCTGGACAAGTATATGCCGTTTCAGGAACTGCTGGTTGCAATCAAGGAAAAATTTCTGGAATCAGAGAAGTTTTTCAAAGATGCAAAAATGGCAATTTCTTTTGAAGGACGTGCATTGACGCAGGAAGAAGAGTACCAGATTATAGAGACCATTACAGAGAATACAAGCATATCAATTATTTGTATCGTGGATAATGATGAATCGCATGCGGAACTGGTGAAGCAGCAGATCGAGGCTTATTACGATTCCATAGCTGGCAGAGAGGGCGAATTTTACCGTGGAACACTCCGTTCCGGACAGGTGCTGGAGAGTGTATCCAGTGTCGTAATCGTTGGTGATGTCAACCCGGGAGCCAAAATTATCTCACAGGGCAATATTATCGTGCTTGGAGCTCTGAAAGGCAATGCCTATGCGGGAGCGGCAGGAGACAGCAATTGTTTTATCGTGGCACTTGAGATGGATCCGATTCAGATTCAGATTGGAGATATTCTGGCCAAGAGCCCAGATCATAAGAAGATGAAACCGCGCAAGCTTCGCCGCAAAGAAAAAAATCCGGTATCGGCAGAAGCACAGATTGCTGTAGCAAAAGGCGGCAATATTTACATAGAGCCGATCAGCCGCGGAATTTTAAATGATTACACCAAGTAAAAATGATGGAGGACTGGATGCAATGAGTGAAGTAATTGTTATTACATCGGGAAAAGGTGGTGTTGGTAAGACAACGACTACCGCAAATGTGGGTACAGGACTTGCCCAGCTGAACAAAAAAGTCGTACTGATCGATACAGATATCGGACTTCGTAACCTGGATGTGGTTATGGGACTTGAGAACCGTATCGTATACAATCTGGTAGATGTTGTGGAGGGAAACTGCAAGATCAAACAGGCTCTGATCAAGGATAAGAAATATCCGGAATTATATCTGCTTCCGTCTGCACAGACGAGAGACAAGACATCCGTTACTCCGGAACAGATGAAGAAGCTGACAGATGAGCTTCGTGAGGAGTTTGACTATATCCTCCTTGACTGCCCGGCCGGTATCGAGCAGGGATTTAAAAATGCCATCGCAGGTGCTGACAGAGCGATTGTTGTAACGACTCCTGAAGTATCCGCAATCCGTGATGCTGACCGTATCATCGGACTTCTTGAGGCAAATGAGCTTCAGAAAACAGAACTGATCGTAAACCGTCTGCGTATGGACATGGTAAAACGTGGCGATATGATGTCTGTAGAAGATGTATGTGATATCCTTGCAATTCCGCTGCTTGGTGCAGTTCCGGATGATGAGCATATCGTTATCTCTACAAACCAGGGTGAGCCGCTGGTAGGAAGCGATTGCCTGGCTGGACAGGCTTACTCCAATATCTGCAGAAGAATTCTCGGAGAGACGGTAGAGTTTTTAAATCTGGAAGAGAAACAGACCGTATTTGACAAGCTGAAAAACTTGTTCAAGAAGAACTAGGAGGGCTTTTACTATGGGATTTATGGATTTTTTCAAAAGAAAAAGTTCCGGGGATGTGGCAAAAGACCGCCTGAAATTATTACTTGTATCCGATCGGGCGAACTGTTCACCGGATGTCATGGAGCTGATCAAAAATGATATCATCAAAGTTATTTCCAAATATATGGAAATTGACGCAGAGGGGTTGGATATTCAGATCACGCAGACAGAATCCGATACAGGAAATGGTACAGTTCCGGCATTGTATGCAAATATTCCGATTCGCGATATGCATCACTCCCCGAAACAGGAAGAAAAATAGAACTTATATAGAAAATGTGCTGTTACGATTAGTCTGGCAGAAAGATTTTTAAAAGAATCCGGCAATCATATATAAGCAATCATATATAAGAAGAAACGATAAAAAGAGATCGTTTTCTGAAGCGTATTATTCAGAAAATGATCTCTTTTTTGTCAATCTATCTAAAATCATATCTTTATACTGTGAAAAATAGACAAATCCAAATCGACGCATTCTTGTGAAAAGTCACAAAATTTTTGAAAATATATACAATTTACTGACTTTTTGCGGAAAAGTGTGGTATAATTTATATAACAGTTGCCGAAAAACATCAGAAAAAAAGGAAAGGAGCGTTGTATATGTTTGAAAAAGGGGAATATGTGGTATATGGAAGTAAAGGTGTCTGCAAGATTCAGGATATTTCGCATGTAGATATTCCCGGCGTTGATCAGAAACGTTTGTATTATATTATGCATCCGGTACAGAACAGTGAGCAGACATTGTATCTGCCAACCGACAGCACGAAAGCAATTATTCGGCGTGTGATGACAAAAGAAGAGGCAAAACGCCTGATTCATGATATTCCGACTATCGAGAATCTGGAAGTCCCGAATGAGAAGCAGAGAGAAGCCAGCTATAAGCAGGCGTTGCATGGTTGCCGCGGAAGGGACTGGATCAGCATACTGAAGACCCTGCATCAGAGAAAAGAAGAACGTCTGGCGGCAGGAAAGAAGATTACAGCATTAGATGAACGGTATATGCGTGTGGCAGAACAGGAATTATATGGAGAACTGTCCATCGTTCTTGGAATTGAAAAAGAAAATATGCACGATTATATTCAGGATCAGATTGCAGCATTGTAGCAGTAAAGAAAGTACTGCGGCAGTGCCCAAAAACTGCGAATGAAATGATGGTAAGACAGGATAAGATAAAGTCGAACGTGGGCTTTATCTTTTTTTTTGCCACAAAAAGTGCTATACTAGCATAGATATTGCCTTTGGGCTGACTTGAAGGCAGAGAAATTTATTTAAAGGAGTACATAGTTAATGGGACAGAAAACAAAAGAAAGTTTTTTTACAAAGGATCCGACCTTTTACCGGACCTTGTTCCCGCTTTTGATTACCGTTGCATTACAGAATATAGTAGCGTACAGCGTAAATATGGCAGATAATATCATGCTTGGAAGCTACAGCCAGAGTGCATTGTCAGGAGCGGCAACTGTCAATCAGATTTTTTTCATGGTACAGCAGATTACCCTGGGAATCGGGGAAGGATTTGTCGTCCTTGGTGCCCAATACTGGGGACAGGGACGTATGCAGCCAATTCGCAAGCTGACAGGTATTGCGTTAAAACTTGGACTGATCTGTGGAATCATTACGATTCTGATCTGTACCTTTATTCCACATCTGGTGATTTCTATTTTTACGAATGATCCGGAAATTATTGCGGAAGGTGTGGCTTATCTTCAGATCATCAAGTACACATTCCTGCTTTTTATTATCACAAATGTGCTGATGGCGGCACTGCGCAGCGTGGAGACGGTAAAAATTTCCTTCTACATTTCAATTGTTTCCCTGATCGTAAACGTGGGAATCAATTATGTGCTGATTTTTGGACGGTTCGGAGCACCGGAACTTGGTATCCGTGGTGCAGCGATTGGAACGCTTATCGCGCGTATTGTAGAGCTTGGAATTGTTGTTGTATACATGCTCAAATTTGATAAAAAATTAAAATTGTTCAGCGAGAACTTCTTGAAATTTGATGCCGGTCTGCGCCGGGATTATACCAAAGTTGAGATTCCGGTCATGCTCTCACAGGTATTGTGGGCCATTTCGGTACCGTTCCAGACAGCCATTCTCGGACATCTGTCTTCCGATGCAATCGCAGCAAACTCTGTTGCAACGACATTTTATCAGTATCTGAAAGTAATTGTTGTGGCGATGTCGTCTTCTTCTGCTGTTATGATCGGTTCAGCAGTTGGCCGTGGCGATATGAAACGTATCAAATCCGATGCCCGCACTCTCGCAGTGATTGATGTGTTGATCGGAGCAGCTCTGGGTTTTGCGCTGTTTTTGTTGAGAAAACCGTTGCTGACTCTGTACAGTCTGAATGACTCTGCTCTGGTTATGGCAGATCAGCTGATCATTGTCATGAGCTTTATCATGGTTGGTATGTCTTATCAGATGCCGGTAAGTATGGGAATTATCCGAGGCGGTGGTGATACGAAATTTACCATGTTGATGAACATGATCAGTACATGGGCAATCGTTATTCCGCTTTCTTTCATGAGTGCATTCTGGTGGCACTGGTCCGTTGTGGGCGTTGTTATTATGATCCAGTCCGATCAGGTATTTAAAGGACTGCCGACATTTATTCATTTCCGAAGCTATAAATGGGTGAAAAAACTGACGCGCGAGGATGCGTAGGATATAATGAGTGCAAGAGAGCCAACGTGCTCGCACGATTGGCGAACGACGAA
>CABRZK010000030.1 GCA_902475415.1 uncultured Eubacterium sp. | reverse complement strand
GGAAAAGATTAAAATGACCACACCTTTAGTAGAGATGGACGGAGATGAGATGACCAGAATTCTCTGGCAGTACATTAAAGACGAACTGTTGCTTCCATTTGTAGATTTAAAGACAGAGTACTACGATCTGGGACTGGTATACAGAAATGAGACAGATGATAAAGTAACCTTTGATTCTGCCTATGCCACACAGAAATACGGTGTAGCCGTTAAATGTGCAACCATCACACCGAATGCAGCGCGTGTCAAAGAATATAATTTAAAAGAAATGTGGAAGAGCCCGAACGGAACCATCCGTGCAATCCTGGATGGAACCGTATTCCGTACACCAATCAAGGTAAAAGGCATTGAGCCATGTGTAAAAAATTGGAAAAAACCGATCACAATTGCCCGTCATGCTTACGGTGATGTCTACAAAGCATCTGAGATGAAGATTCCGGGACCGGGAAAAGTAGAATTGGTTTACACCGCTGAGGATGGAACAGAAGTAAGAGAATTAGTACACAATTTTACAGGTGCAGGTGTGGTTCAGGGACAGCATAATATTTGCAAATCCATTGAGAGTTTTGCAAGAAGCTGTTTCAATTATGCATTGGATATGAAACAAGATCTGTGGTTTGCAACAAAAGATACTATTTCAAAAAAATATGACCATACATTCAAAGATATTTTCCAGGATATTTACGATGCAGAGTACAAAGAAAAATTCGAGGCAGCAGGAATTGAGTACTTCTATACACTGATTGATGATGCAGTGGCTCGTGTGATGAAAGCAGAAGGCGGATTCATCTGGGCATGCAAAAACTATGACGGTGACGTTATGAGTGACATGATCTCCTCTGCCTGCGGATCTCTGGCTATGATGACTTCTGTACTGGTTTCCCCAAGTGGTGTATATGAGTATGAAGCAGCTCATGGAACTGTTATGAGACATTATTACAAACATTTGGCTGGTGAGGAGACATCCACAAACTCCGTAGCAACGATTTTTGCATGGACAGGAGCATTACGCAAGCGTGGCGAGCTTGACAATCTGCCTGAATTAGTAAAATTTGCAGATAATCTGGAAAAAGCTTGTATTGATACAATAGAATCTGGTAAAATGACAAAAGACTTGGCATTAATTACAGAATTGGAAAATCCAGTTGTATTAAACAGTCTTGATTTCATCAAAGCAATCCGTGAGACACTGGAAAAAATCTATGCATAAGATGCATATCGGAAAAACAGTCTCCGTTTAACCACTGATTCTGCAATCTGCCAGACATGAATAATGATTCAGTATCAGACAGAATAGAAAAGTATAAAGCTATCTGTCATGATGGAATTCTTATTCTGATGAAGAAAAATGAGAAACAGGAATCCTGCAGTCTGCAGGATTCCATTTTTAAGGTGAGGAATAAACATATGATTTTATCATGTCAGAATATCAGTAAATCATTTGGTGTAGAACCGGTGATCCGAAATGTGAGTTTTCATGTGGAAGATCAGGAAAAAGTAGCAATCGTGGGAATTAACGGTGCCGGTAAATCCACATTGCTGAAAATTATTGTGGGTGAACTGCCGGCGGATGAGGGCAGTGTCACTCTGGCAAAAGGAAAGACACTTGGTTATCTGGCGCAGCATCAGGATATTTCCGATGAACGGACCATCTACGAGGCTGTTCTGGAAGGAAAACGCCAACTCATTGAGATGGAACAGCGAATCCGTGAAATGGAAGAAGGCATGCAGTCTGTTTCAAAAGATGAGATGGAAAGTTATATGGAAAGCTACCATAAATTATTGCATGAGTTTGAAACCCGGGATGGATATGCATACCGCAGCGAAGTGTCCGGTGTGTTAAAGGGACTTGGATTTTCAGAGGATGATTTTGAAAAACACTGCAATGAACTTTCCGGAGGTCAGAAAACCCGTGTGTCTCTGGCACGTCTGCTGGTAACCCATCCGGATATCATTCTGCTGGATGAGCCGACCAACCATTTGGATATTGAATCCATCCAGTGGCTTGAGACATTTTTGCTGAATTATAAAGGTGCTGTTGTGATCGTAGCCCATGATCGGTATTTTCTGGATCGAATCGTGACAAAAGTGGTTGAAATCAGTATGCACAAATCAGCTGTTTACGATGGAAATTATACAGACTATGCAAAAAAAGCAGAGTTTGCCCGGGAAGAAGCCATGCGGGCATATTACAATCAGCAACGTGAGATCAAACATCAGGAAGCTGTTATTGAAAAACTGAAATCTTTCAATCGTGAAAAATCCATTAAACGGGCAGAAAGCCGTGAAAAGCAGCTGGCGAAGATTGATGTACTGGAAAAACCACAGGAAGAAAAGTCCGAGATGCATATGACACTGACACCATCCATTATCAGCGGAAATGATGTGCTGCGGGTGGAAGGCCTGTCAAAAGCATATGAAAATAAAAAACTGTTTCAGGATATTTCTTTTGAAATCAAACGTGGAGAACGTGTGGCCCTGATTGGTCAGAACGGAACCGGAAAAACGACGATTTTAAAGATCCTGAATGAAAAAGTAGATGCGGATGCCGGTTCTTTTACACTTGGAACCAATGTAAAAATCGGCTATTACGATCAGGAACAGCAGGTATTGCATATGGATAAGACGCTGATGGAAGAAATTGCAGATGATTATCCGAAACTGACTCAGACCAGAATCCGTAATATACTGGCAGCTTTTCTGTTTACCGAAGATGATGTGTTCAAAAAAGTCAGTGATCTCAGCGGTGGTGAGCGCGGCCGCCTGTCGCTGGCAAAACTGATGCTGTCAGAGGCGAACTTTCTGATTCTGGATGAGCCGACGAACCATTTGGATATTGCTTCCAAGGAAATTCTGGAGTCTGCGTTGAATCGATATGAAGGAACAGTATTATTTGTTTCCCATGACCGTTATTTTATTAACAGGACAGCGACACGTATCCTGAATTTGACAGAACAGAGTATTGTTAATTATATCGGTAATTATGATTATTATCTGGAAAAGCGGGAAACGAATGAACGGGCTTACCTGAACAGTTCTGATGTGTCAGAAGCAGTAAAAACAGAAGAAGTATCGGAAGGAAAAACAGACTGGCAGTCCCAGAAGGAAGAACAGGCAAAGAAACGTAAGATACAGAACCGTCTGAAGAAGGTGGAGGCAGAGATTGAAAAGCTGGAAAACAAGCTGGCAGAGCTGGACGAGCAGTTTCAGGATCCTGCAGTGGCAACTAACTCTGCGAAGCTTGGAAAACTTCACAGTGAGCAGATGGAAGTACAGGAAAAACTGGATCAGTTATATGAAGAGTGGGAAGAACTGGAATCTGATTGATAAAAAATTGACAAAAAGAAACGAAGTGTATATAATGACCATAGATAACTGTAGAAAATACAGATGGTTGGAGGAGTATAAGAATAATGCAAAAGGAAATTTCGCAGGCTGTCATACGGCGAATGCCCCGATATTATCGGTATCTTGGAGAATTACTGGATGCTGGAGTGGAACGAATTTCATCCAATGAACTCAGTGTGCGTATGAAAGTTACAGCATCACAGATTCGACAGGATCTGAATAATTTTGGTGGATTTGGGCAGCAGGGATACGGCTATAATGTACAGTATCTGTATGAAGAAATCGGAAAGATTTTAGGACTTGACCGACAGCATAATATTATAGTAGTCGGAGCCGGTAATATGGGCCAGGCGTTGGCAAATTATGTTAAATTTGAAAAACGTGGATTTGTAATCACCGGATTATTTGATGTCAATCCGGCACTGGCAGGATTGTCAGTTCGTGGAATCGAGATACATATGATGGATGAACTTCCGGAATTTTTGAAAACACAGCGTGTAGATATCGCTGTGCTGACACTTCCGAAAGAAAAAGCGGAGCAGGCAGCGGAAAAGCTGGTGGAACTTGGCATTCATGCTATCTGGAATTTCGCACACCTGGATCTGGAACTTCCGGATGATGTGGTAGTGGAAAATGTTCATCTGTCTGACAGCTTGATGCAACTGTCCTACAACATTGTTCGCAGACAGGATGGTAAATAAATCGACATCAGTTAAGTGAAAATCAGGATGCGCTTTGTTCTCAGGACAGAGCGCATTTGCTCTTTGTATCCGGAAAAAATCAGAAGGGAAGGATATCATGAAATATATCTTAAACAGTCATGAAATGAAGCAATGTGATGAGAATACGATGCAGCGCAGAGGAATGTTGTCGGCTGTATTGATGGAGCGTGCAGCACTTGCTACTGTACAGGAAATAATAAATCGTTTTCCGATTCCGAAGACAAAAGTGTTGGTGGTCTGCGGTTCCGGCAATAACGGTGGGGATGGTGTGGCAGTTGGTCGTCTGCTCTGGCTGAAAGGTTATGATGTGACTGTTTTTTTCGCGGGAAATCGTGAAAGAGTGACTGAAGAGACAAAACGACAGCTTTTTATTGCAGAACAGTATGGTGTATGTATTACGGAAGCATATCCAGAAGAAAACATGGACGTAATTGTGGATGCTATATTTGGAATCGGGCTGAGTCGTGCAGTTTCCGGCAGATATGCAGACTTGATTCAGATGATGAATAAACAGTCTGGATATAAAGTGGCAGTAGATATTGCTTCCGGCATTTCGGCAGATTCCGGAATGGTGATGGGGACAGCTTTCAGGGCTGATCTGACGGTGACATTTGGGTTTGCAAAAATCGGGCAGTTACTGTATCCGGGAGCAGAATATACAGGAACATTGTATGTGGCTGATATAGGAATAGATGAACAGAGCCTGTTTGAGATGCAACCGCAGGTTCAGGTGATGGAATCCGAAGATCTGAACCTGCTTCCGGAACGGAAAAACCGGTCTAATAAGGGAAGTTATGGAAAACTGCTGATTCTGGCAGGATCCGAACAGATGGCCGGTGCAGCTGTTTTTGCGGCGAAAGCGGCTTACCGGATGGGATGTGGACTGGTTCGGGTGGCCACGGTGGAAGAAAATCGTCTGATTTTGCAGGAACAGATACCGGAGGCTGTTCTGGCGGTTTACAATGACTGTACAGATGTGGTAGAATTTGTAGAAACACAATTACGTTGGGCAGATGCTGTGGTGGCGGGCCCTGGAATCAGTCAGTCAGAGCTGGCAGAAAAAATGTTACATGAACTGTTGCGCCAGGTACAGGTTCCGTGTCTGTGTGATGCAGATGCGCTGAATCTGATTGCGCAGCATACAGACTGGTGGCAGGAAGTACAGACCAGACTAATCATTACACCGCATCTGGGAGAAATGTCCAGATTAACAGGATTTCCAATCGGGAAGATTCAGGATCAGCTTGCGCAGACCGCTGTAGCATATGCTGCAAAGCATCAGGTTACTGTTGTACTGAAAGATGCCCGTACCGTGACGGCATTGCCGAATGGACAAAGCTTTATCAATCTGAGTGGCAACCATGGTATGGCGACAGCTGGCGCCGGAGATGTGTTAAGCGGTGTGATCGGAGCACTTCTGGCACAGCATATGGAACCAGAGCTGGCGGCACCACTTGGTGTTTATGTGCATGGACTGTCGGGAGATGCTGCGGCAGAAAAACGTGGCCGTTGTGCAATGATGGCCAGTGATATTGTGGAAGGAATTATAGATGTGTTGCGGAAACAGGAGGACACAAAGAAACAATGAAAGATTATCGTAGAATATGTGCAGACGTCGATCTGGATGCACTGACACATAATTTAGATGAGATACATCGCTGTATCAGTGAAGGTACAAAAATAATTGCTGTTGTAAAAGCGGATGGTTATGGACATGGAGCATTGCCTCTGGCAGAAGTGATGGAAAAAAGAGAGGATGTCTGGGGTTATGCGGTGGCGACTCCGGAAGAGGCAGAAGAACTCTACAGCAATGGAATCAAAAAATCGATTCTGATTCTTGGATATACTTTCCCGGAGTATGATGAGCAGATTGTAAAGGAAAATCTGAGACCGGCTGTTTTTTCACTGAACCGTGCGAAACAGTTGTCACAGGAAGCCGTTCGACAGAACAAAGTCTGCCGGATTCATATTAAACTGGATACAGGAATGAGCCGGATTGGTTTTCAGGTTAATGAAACGTCTGCCGATGAGATTGCACAGATTGCAAAATTGCCGAATATTATGGTAGAGGGAATCTTCACTCATTTTTCCAAGGCAGATGAGACAGACAAGACATTTACAAAGAAACAGGCAGATGCCTATGAACAGATGATTGCATGGCTGGATGATCGCCAGGTATCGATCCCGATTCATCATGTTTCGAACAGTGCAGGTATTGTGGATCTGCCGGAATACAATAAGGATATTGTCCGCGCAGGTATTATTTTATATGGTTTGTGGCCGTCAGATGAGGTGGACAAAGACAATATCGATCTGCAGCCGCTACTTTCACTCAGAAGTCATGTAGTACATGTCAAAGAGTTGGAACCGGGAAGAATCATCAGTTATGGTGGAACTTTCGAAGTGGAAAAACCGATGCAGGTAGCAACAGTCCCGGTAGGCTATGCAGACGGATATCCACGCAGTCTGTCAAATAAAGGATATGTACTGATACATGGACAGCGTGCTCCAATTTGCGGCAGAGTCTGCATGGATCAGATGATGGTGGATGTGACGGATATTGCTGATGTATGTCCGGGAGATGAAGTAACGCTGATCGGCCGTGACGGTGCGGAATGCATTACACTGGAAGAACTTGGTGATCTGTCAGGACGGTTTAATTATGAATTTGTCTGTGATCTGAACAAGAGAATTCCAAGGGTTTATGTAAAACAGAAATAGACAGAATAAATTTTTCTCCGAAAAATAGAATACACACGCTGAAAAGAGGGAAGAATAAGAACAACCTGAACAGATGGAGTGTGTAACATGTTGATTCGAAGAGGAGATATTTATTATGCCGATCTGCGGCCGGTGGTTGGCTCGGAACAGGGCGGTGTAAGACCTGTGCTGATCATCCAGAATGATATCGGAAACCGGCACAGCCCCACCGTGATCTGCGCGGCGATTACATCACGGATGAACAAGGCAAAGCTGCCAACGCATATTGAACTGAGCGCGGCCCGCTATCATATGGTGAAGGATTCTGTAATTCTTCTGGAACAGCTGCGTACGATTGATAAAACCCGTTTGAAGGATAAAATCTGTCATCTGGATAGTGAAATTATGGAAAAAGTAAGAAAAGCATTGTGTATCAGCCTGGAATTGTGAAGTACATAACGGTGCTGTACATAATCTTGACGGACGGAAAGCCAGGTGCTATCCTATTTAGAACAGTGACATTTTACAGGAGGAGTAAAGGAAAATGGAGGACGATGGTAGTCCGTTTCAGACAATTGGAGCTGGATTAAAAAAAATATTCGGAAAAGGACGGCGTTCTGCCGGTGAAGATCTGACGGAGCAGGAGATTATGTCCATGGTAAATGAAGGACATGAGAATGGTGTGCTGCAGGAAAGCGAAGCAGAAATGATCAATAATATCTTTACGCTGGATCAGAAAGAAGCAAAAGACATTATGACACACAGAAAGCAGATCACGGCACTGGATGGAAGCTGTTCTCTGGAAGATGTGTTGAAAGATATCCGTGATATGGGATATTCGCGTTATCCGGTTTATCTGGAGGATGTTGACAATATTATTGGTATCATACATATAAAGGATATTCTGAATCAAATGCAGGATCATGTGAATATGCAGCAGAAACTGACGGAAATCAATGATCTGATCCGACCGGCTTCATTTATTCCGGAGACAAGAAATATTGATGTACTGTTTAAAAGTATGCAGTCGCAGAAAATTCATATGGTGATCGTTGTGGATGAATATGGACAGACGTCGGGTCTGGTGACGATGGAAGATATTCTGGAAGAAATCGTTGGAAATATTTTTGATGAACATGATGCGGAGGAAGAACAGATCGTTGAGGAAGCAGATGGAAGTTATATCATTGACGGTATGACAGATTTTGATGAGGTTTGTGAACTTCTGGAAATTCAAAGTGAAGAACCGGAAGATTTTGATACGTTGAGTGGATTCCTTATTTCGATAATTAATAAGATACCTTCCGACGGAGAGACGTATCAGATCGAAGCATATGGATACAGGTTTGATGTATTGTTGGTGGAACATAAGGTGATTCGGACTGTACGGGTGACGAAAGAAACAAAGCAGGAAGAGAAACAAACCTTGTCAGAATAATAACTGTGTGTTATAATGAGCGATAGTTTTGAAAAAAATAGATAGGGAGAGATAAAGATGTCAGGACATTCAAAGTTTGCAAATATTAAACATAAAAAAGAAAAAAATGATGCTGCAAAAGGAAAAATCTTTACCATTATCGGACGTGAGATTGCAGTAGCAGTTAAAGAAGGCGGTCCGGATCCTGCAAATAACAGCAGACTCCGTGATGTCATTGCAAAAGCAAAAGCAAACAACATGCCAAACGATACCATTGACCGTGGTATCAAAAAAGCAGCCGGAGATGCGAACTCCGTAAATTACGAGTATGTTTCTTACGAAGGATATGGTCCGAGTGGTACAGCAATTATTGTTGACGCACTGACAGACAATAAGAACCGTACAGCAGCAAATGTAAGAAATGCTTTTACAAAAGGAAAAGGAAATGTAGGAACACCAGGCTGTGTATCTTACATGTTTGATAAAAAAGGTCAGATCATTATTGATAAAGAGAACTGCGATATGGATGCAGATGATCTGATGATGGCTGCACTGGATGCTGGTGCAGAGGATTTTTCAGAAGAAGAGGACAGCTTTGAGATTATCACAGATCCAGATTCTTTCAGTGAAGTAAGACAGGCACTGGAAGATGCAGGTATTGAGATGGCAAGTGCTGAGGTTACAATGATTCCTCAGACTTATGTGGAGTTGACAGATGAGCAGGATCTGTACTGTATTAACAAGATCCTTGATCTGCTGGATGCAGATGATGATGTACAGCAGGTATATCATAACTGGGATGAGTAATTAAAAAATGACAGAGTGACCGGTGTTGCAGTAAGATGTGACGCCGGTTTTTTGTTTTTTATGAGAAATATATGTTGTGAAGGTTCTATTACAGAGCACGGTTACGGGAGTAAAACTGTCAATTCTTGAAAACTGGCCTTTTACATTAGATCGGTAGTATGATATAATAAAGACAATAAATTTGAATGCAGTCCGGGCGTTGTTTCGGAATGAAAGTCAGGGGGTTCAAGATGAAAAAGGTTTTATTTGCTGCTTCAGAGTGTGTACCGTTTATCAAAACCGGGGGACTTGCAGATGTATGTGGAGCACTCCCAAAACAGTTTGATAAAGAGGAATGGGACGTTCGCGTTGTTATACCGAATTATTCCTGTATTCCGGAAAAATACCGGAATCAGTTTGAATATGTGACACATTTTTATATGGGAACAGGACCTTACGTTCCAAGTAAATATGTAGGCGTTCTGAAATATGAGATGGATGGTATTACCTATTATTTTATTGATAATCAGGAATATTTTAACTGTTTCCTCCCATATGGTGATATCCGATATGATATCGAAAAATTTACATTTTTTGATAAAGCGGTATTGTCCATGCTTCCACAGATTGGTTTTCAGCCGGATCTGATTCACTGTCATGACTGGCAGGCAGGTCTGATTCCGGTATTTCTGAAGACAGAATTTCAGGGAGATATGTTTTTCTGGGGAATGAAATCCATTATGACAATCCATAATCTGAAATTCCAGGGCGTCTGGGATGTCAAGACAATGATGGGACTGACAGGATTTCCGAAAGAATTGTTTACACCTGATAAGCTGGAATTCCAGAAAGATGCAAATATGCTGAAGGGCGGACTTGTATATGCAGATTATATTACCACAGTCAGCGATACCTATGCACAGGAAATACAGACAGCATATTACGGGGAAGGGCTGGAAGGATTGCTCTCAGCGCGCCATTTTGATATGCAGGGTATTGTAAATGGTATTGACTATGACATTTACAATCCGGAGACAGATCCGAAATTATTTGTAAATTATAACCGTGATACGTTCCGCAAGAAGAAAGTGGAAAATAAGCTGAAACTGCAGGAAATGCTCGGTCTGACCGTTGATAAAAAGAAATATATGATCGGACTGATCTCCCGACTGACAGATCAGAAGGGGCTTGATCTGATTGACTATGTATTTGAACGGATCCTGGATGATAATACACAGTTTGTTGTAATTGGTACCGGTGAAGAGCGTTATGAAAATATGTTCCGGCATTTTGCATGGAAATATGGCGACAGAGTGTCTGCCAATATCTGCTATGATTCTGATCTGGCACAGAAATTATATGCCTCTGCAGATGCATTTCTGATGCCATCCAGATTTGAACCATGTGGTCTGACTCAGATGATGGCGTTCCGCTATGGTACGGTGCCGATCGTACGTGAAACTGGCGGATTGAAAGATACGGTAGAGCCATACAATGAGTATGAAAATACCGGAGATGGATTCTCATTTACCAATTACAATGGTGAAGATATGCTGAACGTGATCAATTATTCCAAGAAAATTTTCTTTGAACGGAAACGTCAGTGGAATCAGATTGTAGACCGGGGAATGGCAAAAGACTTCTCCTGGAAGGTATCAGCTGGTCGTTATGCTGGATTATACAGTTATCTGATCGGAGAAAAATAAATAGCGTATGTGTTTTATGCTCACACAATTGTGGATGACAGTTGTGTGAGCATATTTTTGTCTGGAAAAAGGTTTTAAGCGAATATATTTCAGAAAAATGTACATACTTCTGAAAAACGGAGGAATTGTGTTATGCCAGAACAAAAAGAAGTGAAAAACCAGGAAGTAAAAGAATATGGACAGTTTGAACTGGAGGATAACAGACAACAGCATAAAATACATCTTTTGTCTGTGATTGGAGAAGTAGAAGGGCATGAATGTCTGTCTGCTAATACTAAAACGACAAAATATGAGCATGTATTGCCAAAACTGGCAGAAGTAGAAGATGACAGGAGCATTGATGGGCTCCTGGTGCTTTTGAATACCGTTGGAGGTGATGTGGAATCCGGGCTGGCGATTGCGGAAATGATCGCATCACTAAGTAAACCGGTGGTATCACTTGTACTTGGTGGCAGTCATTCGATCGGAGTACCTTTGGCAGTTGCTGCGGATTATTCTTTTATTGTGCCCACAGGTACTATGGTGATTCACCCGGTAAGAATGAGTGGAACGGTGATCGGGGCACCACAGACATACGAGTATTTTCAGCAGATGCAGGATCGGATTACAGGATTTATTGCTAATCACAGCCAGACAAAACGAGCCCGGATTGAGGAACTGATGCTGAATACCAGCATGCTGACGAAAGATCTGGGTACCATACTGGTGGGACATCAGGCAGTAGAAGAAGGAATTATCAATGAGGTTGGAGGAATCGCAGATGCCATGCGCAGACTGCACTTTATGATCTGCGAAGGATTGGCCTGAGCCTGAAGAGGTGCGCTTGTTTCCTGGAAATTGTAAAAATTAAAATATAATTAGGAAATTCCTGCAGAAAACACGGATGACATTCGCTTCAAAATATGTTATGCTTACAGTATTCTATTACGAAAGAAGAGGGAATGTCTGATGTCATTATTACAATCTGTGCTGATGGGACTCATCCAGGGACTGACAGAATTTTTACCGGTAAGCAGTTCCGGACATCTGGCACTTTTTAAAATTTTATTTAATGTAAATACAGATACAGGACTTTTGTTTGATGTAATGTTGCATGTGGGGACCTTGCTTGCAGTGTGTATTGTATATTATAAAGATATTATCCATCTGGTCAAAGAATTTGTGGGAATGATCGTGGACTGTATCTACAATTTTACCATTCTGATTGGCAAAAAAGGAAATGGTGTATATCGTCATGTAGTACACAATGGATATCGCAAATTCGTTATGCTGGTTATTGTGTCAACGATCCCAACGGGAATTCTCGGATTTGTAGCATCGGATTTGGTGACAGCGGCATCTGAGATCCTGTTTGTGCCGGGCATTTGTCTGATGATTACAGCAGTTCTTTTGTTTATCTGTGACCATATTCCGGAAGGACATAAGAAACCAAAACAGGTCAGCTATGCGAATGCATTTATCATTGGAATCTGTCAGGGAATTGCAACCTTACCGGGTATCTCACGGTCTGGTACGACGATTACTGCATGTACGATCAGTGGATTTGACCGTAAGTTTGCTGTAAAATATTCTTTCATTATGTCGATTCCGGCGATTCTTGGAGCCATGGTATTGCAGTTGAAGGATATTGGAAGCATGACACTGGAACCTTCTCAGATCGGAATTTATGTCATCGGTATGGTGGTTTCTGCCGTTGTCGGCTATATCTGCATTAAGGCAATGCTGGTGATCGTGAAAAAAAGAAAGTTTACATATTTTTCCATTTACTGTCTGGCAATCGGTGTACTCTCGATTGTTGGGTATTTCGTGACAGCATAGTTATGGAAGTGTAGTTAGAAAGGTTTTATATGGCAACTCAGAAAAAAACAGTAACCCGGAAAAAATCATCCGGAAAGAAAAATACAGCGAACAGAAAGAAACAGAGCAGTTCTGCACAGACTTTTACATGGCGTGCAGAATTGCTGCTTTTTGCGTTCCTGGCTCTTGCAATTTTAATTTTTATAGGAAATATCGGAAAAGGTGGAGTGGCCGGCGGTGCATTGAGCAGTGTTTCCTTTGGACTGTTTGGTGTACTGGCATATTTGCTGCCGGTTCCGTTGTTTCTGGTTCCGGCTTTTCTGGTTTCAAACAGACAGAACGGTCGTCGTGGTCCGGTGTATTCCGGACGTGTGATTATGAAAGTAACAGCTGGTATTTTGCTGTTCCTTTTTTTATGTGTGTTCGTCCATATTGTGTGCTGGTGGGATCAGGCGCCTGGTAGAATTACAGAGTTATACATACAATGTGCAAAGCAGCATACAGGAGGAGGCCTGATCGGAGGTCTGATCGGACTTGTATTTACAAAAGGATTTGGCATGATGGGGGCTGTATTGCTGGATCTGCTGGTACTGATCGTCTGCGTTGTGCTTTTGACAGAACGCTCATTTTTTAAGGGCGTATCGAAAGGCAGCAGAAAGGTATATGAATCAGCCAGAAGTGATGCAGCACGAAGAAAAACAAAAGCACAGGAACGAAGCAGAGAACGTAATGTGCGCAGGGAAGAGCGCAGAGCAGCAGAAGAAACACGCAGAATGGATCGAAAAGTATCAGGTGTCGCATTAGATACGAAAATATATCCGTTACAGGAAGCTGAAAAGACCTCTGAAAATCTGACAGAATTGTCGTTGCAGTCAGATCAGGAAGCAAAGCCGAAGAAAAAAGGCGGAGTACGCCAGGCTTCCAAGGTGAATATTCCAAAAGTGCAGGATATTCCGATTCAGGAGTCAGGAGATATTACAGAGGCACAGTCAAACGATTTCTGGGCACAGTATCCACAGCCGGAAATCCATCTGTCTGGAGAAGAAACTGCTACACCGCAGACTCCGGAGACATCTGTAAAAAGTCCTGTGCATAAAAAAACAGTGGCGCAGCCGGAAATGTATGTAGCGCCTGAAAACGCGGGAACTTCGGAACCTGAATTGCCGCGAAAACCGGAAATGAAAAAACAGTCACATCGAAGTGGGCAGCCAAGACAGTCCGCAGGTGAGGTTGAACAGGAAATTGCCGATGTCAAGGAAGAGATTGCAGAACATGCGGAAGAGCATGCAAGAGCGTATGTTTTTCCGGAAATTTCGCTGTTGCAAAAAGGTGATCCGAATATGACCGGTGATTCCAGACAGCATTTGCAGGAAATGTCAGCGAAACTTCAGATGACGTTGACGAATTTTGGCGTTAATGCACGTGTGACAAATGTGGTGTGTGGCCCGACTGTTACGCAGTATGAGATTCAGCCGGAAATGGGAG
>CABRZK010000029.1 GCA_902475415.1 uncultured Eubacterium sp. | reverse complement strand
AAATAAAACAGGCGTTGCTGAGGATGTAGATGCAGATTTGAAAGCAGTTGTAGCAGGAACCCGTGACAAAGTAGCTGCAAAAATGGAACAGTTACGTGTGGCAGATGCTATTTCAGAAGTATTTACCTTATTCAAAAGATGTAATAAATATATCGACGAGACCATGCCTTGGGCACTTGCAAAAGATGAGGCAAAACAGGATCGTCTTGCAGAAGTACTTTATAACCTAGTTGAGAGTATCAACATCGGTGCAGAACTGTTAAAGAGCTTCCTGCCTGAGACATCTGCAAAAATCCTTGCTCAGATCAACGGCACAGAGCGTGATTTTGACGATCTGGCAATTTTCGGTCTGCGTGAGAACGGTATCAAAGTAACAGACAAACCGGAAATCCTGTTCGCGCGTCTTGACCTTGCAGAAGTTATGAAAAAAGTAGAAGAGCTTCATCCGCAAGTAAAAGAAGAAGCACCGACAGAGGAAGCAAAATCCGATGAGGAAGCCATCGATATTGAGCCAAAAGAAGAGATTTCTTTTGAAGATTTTGGAAAAATGCAGTTCCAGGTTGGAGAGATCATTGCCTGCGAGAAGGTGAAAAAATCTAAAAAACTGCTTTGCTCTCAGGTAAAAATCGGCAGTCAGGTAAAACAGATCGTTTCCGGAATTCAGAAACACTACACACCGGAGGAGATGGTTGGCAAGAAAGTTATGGTACTTGTAAACCTGAAACCGGCAAAACTGGCTGGTGTACTTTCCGAAGGAATGCTGTTATGTGCAGAGGATGCAGAGGGTAACCTGTCTCTGATGACACCGGAGAAAGCAATGCCATCCGGAGCGGAGATCTGCTAATGATTTTTGATACACATGCACATTATGATGATGAACAGTTTGATACAGACAGAGATGCGCTGCTGCGTGGTATGGCAGCGCAGAATGTCGGCACGATCATAAATGTCGGCGCATCTCTGGAAGGCTGCTGGCGTAGTGTGGAGCTGGCCAATCAGTATCCTTTCGTCTACGCGGCAGTGGGTGTTCATCCGGATGAGACTGGGGAACTGAACGAAGAGACCTTTGCCCGTCTGAGCGAAGTGGCCCGCACAGAGAAAAAAGTAGTAGCCATCGGTGAAATCGGTCTGGATTATCACTGGAATGTACAGCCCCACGAAGAGCAGCAGCACTGGTTTGTGCGTCAGATGGATCTGGCGAAAGAACTGGATCTTCCAATCGTCGTACACAGCAGAGATGCGGCAAAGGACACTTTTGATCTGATCGCAGCCAGAGGTAAAAATCAGCGCGGTGTGATCCATTGTTATTCCTATTCCCCGGAAATGGCGCAGGAATATGTAAAACTTGGATATTATATCGGATTGGGTGGCGTGGTTACTTTTAAAAATGCAAAAAAAGCAAAAGAAACTGCCAGACAGATTCCGCTGGAACGCATTTTGCTGGAAACAGATTGCCCGTATATGGCACCGACACCATTCCGTGGAATGCGCAATAATTCAGCCTACATTGATTATGTGGCACAGGAAATTGCAGATCTGAAAGGAATTTCCAGGGAAGAAGTCATTGCGGTTACCGAAGAAAATGCCAGAAAGCTGTTCCAAATATCATAGGAAAAACGGTGAAATTGTATTGTAAGAATTAGAGAACAGGAGTGCGTGTAAACGCACTTTTGTCCTTTCGAGGAGAAAAAATGAGTGAAAACAGACCAAAACCGTATCTGGGAAATCCGCAGGAGACTATTGCGGTATTAAATCGTTATAAATTTGCTTTTCAGAAAAAGTTCGGTCAGAATTTTCTGATCGATACCCATGTGCTGGAGCGTATTATTGACGAGGCGGGTATTACACCGGATGATTTTGTACTGGAAATCGGTCCGGGTATTGGTACCATGACACAGTATCTTGCCTGTGCAGCCCGAGAAGTCGTTGCCATAGAGATTGATAAAGTGCTGATTCCGATTCTGGAAGGCGATACGTTAAAAGCTTTCGACAATGTCACAATCATCAATGAAGACATTTTAAAAGTAGATATCAACAAGCTGGTAGAGGAGAAGAATGGCGGCCGTCCGATCAAAGTGGTAGCCAACTTACCGTATTACATTACGACACCCATCATTATGGGACTTTTCGAGAGCCATGTGCCGATTGAAAGCATCACCATCATGGTACAGAAGGAAGTGGCTGACCGTATGAAGACCGGACCGGGTTCCAAGGAATACGGTGCGTTATCTCTGGCGGTACAGTATTATGCCGATCCGGAGATTGTGGCAAATGTTCCGCCAAACTGCTTTATGCCGCGTCCGAATGTGGGTTCCGCGGTTATCCGTCTGACCAGACATGAGACACCGGTTGTAGACGTAAAAGACGAAAAACTGATGTTTCGCATTATTCGTGCATCCTTCAATCAGCGCAGAAAGACACTGGTCAACGGACTGAAGAATTCCGGTGAGATTAATTTTTCAAAAGAACAGATTGAAGCAGCAATTACAGCCATCGGAAAGCCGCTGACCATCCGCGGGGAAGCACTGAAACTGGCAGAATTTGCCGCATTATCCAATGCTTTTTCTGAAATGTAACATAAATGTTCGGATTCGCATGAACGGTAAAAATCAATAGAAAGTATTCCGCAGAAATGCGTGTTGAGAAACATAACAAATCAGAAATTGTATTTCGTGATACAGAAAAATGGATGTATAAAATTACTGTATAAAAAACAGATCTGAGTCATAAAGTTTAGAATGAAAGAAAAATTCAAACTTTATGGCTCAATTTTTATATTGGCAGTGTTTGTACCTTGTTTGCTTACGGTCTGGATGGACAACAGGAAGGATACAGATCCGGTGCAGACCCGGATGGAAGAGGAGCTGCCATTTATCGTTGCAAAAGAAATATCTGTAACCAGTGAACCTGAATGCTTGAAAGCGCAGGCTGTCATTGCCAGAACCAATCTCTGGCGCCAGTATCGGGAATATCTAAAAGAGACTGAGCTGAGTGACGAAGCAAAGGAGGCGAAAAACGAGATAAGCGAACTCCCAAAAGAAGAAATACAGGTTTCAGGTGATGGAAATAATACGATTCAAGATGGAGAAAACAGGGACTGGCAGATATCAGATTCCGGCCTGGCATCTGCTACAGAGCAGGAACTGAAAGAGGTATGGGGAGAAGCAGCTTATGAATCAAATATGGAAAAAATCAGACAGGCAGTGGAAGAGACAGGGGGCGAAATTGTGACATTTGAAGGTGAGCCGATCCAGGCGGCTTATCATTTTGCGGCGAACTGCAAAACAAGGAATGCATCAGAAGTTCCGGGGCAGGAAGAATATATTTATCTGCAATGTGTGGACAGTGAGGATGACATGCTGGCCGATGGATTTCTGTCGGTTACTTATATGGAAAAACAGGAGTTTGTAAATGCACTGGCTCCGATTTTTCAGGACGAAACGCTTGTGGCTGATGAAATGCCCGGAGTCCTGGAGCTGACAGTCAGAGACAGTGCGGATTATGTGACAGAAGTTACCTGTGGGACGACTGTGGCGAATGGTGAAGCGGTTCGTGACGCATTACATTTGAATTCATCCTGCTTCTGGTTGTCAGAGCTGGATGGAAAAATCCGAATCGTAACCAAAGGAATCGGTCACGGGCTGGGACTGAGTCAGTATGGAGCGAATGCATTGGCAAAACAGGGAAAAAATTACAAAGACGTTCTGAACTATTATTATACGAATGTAACAATCACAGACTGGTGACAGTCATAAAAATGTAAAGAAAGACTGCTGTTATTAGAAAAATGACAGCAGTTTTTTCGGGTGTAAAAGGTGCGTCTTAATGTTTTGAAAAGAAATCAGCAGATCTGCTGTATAAAACCATTTTTCCGGGAAAGAATAAAGTTAAACGTATAAGAAGCAGATACTCAATCGGATAGAAAGAAATCATCTGTGAAGTAAATCAGACAGGAAATATAAGAATTATAACACAGAGCGTTTGAAAAATGACGGAATTGAGTATAGTGCGATGGTGGAAAAATGGAGGAGAAACATGGAGCAGAATAAAAACACAGAAACCAGTGAAAAAAAAGAAAAACGGTGTAAACATATTTATAAACAGAAATCTTATCTGACAGCTGGAATTGTGACACTTGTGGCAGCAGTGGCAATGGTGGGGGCTTATCAGTATGAAAGGAAATCGGCACAGCAAAAACAGAGTGAAACGGCGGCTTTGACGGAAAATGAATGGACCAGTCCGAAAGCAGATACATCCTCTGATATATCTTCGGAAGAGGATACACAGGAAACACTGGCAGCACAGACACCGGAACAGGAAGTGTCTGATGCCCTGAGCAATCCGTCGAATGATACACTGGTATCCTCATCTGATCTGGTGCAGGAAACTGCGGATACAGAGGCTGTTGCCGGTCAGACACAGACGGTGGAAGAGCCAGTCATGCACTTTTCAGCATCAGATACCATTGCCTGGCCGCTGGAAGGGAATGTGATCCTGAATTACAGTATGGATCAGTCCGTATATTTTGCCACACTGGATCAGTACAGATATAATCCGGCGGTAATCATTGCCGGTCATGTAAATGACAAAGTAACGGCTGCATCGGATGGACAGGTCATCGGCGTGGATACTACGGCGGAAACTGGTGAGACAGTAACAATCGGCCTTGGTGACGGCTATCAGGCTATCTACGGACAGTTAAAGGAGGTAGAAGTATCTGCAGGAGATTATGTCAGTCAGGGCGATGTCATCGGGTATGTGGCAGAACCGACCAAATATTACGCTGTGGAAGGAGCCAATCTGTATTTTGCAATGACAAAATCAGGAAAGCCGATCAATCCCATGGACTATATCAGATAAATAAAAAATCGAAATTTTTGATTAGAAGATCAGATGAAGTATGATTGGTGAAAAAATGATAATCAGAGACTCTGGCACATTTGGTTTAAAAGTGTGTATAATAAAATATATCGAAAAAAATAGCAGAAAACAAAATTCGCAATCGATGAGGGCAGATACAGTTTTACAACAAAGAAAAAAGTTAATCATCTGATGTCTGGCGCTGCAGCAGGTGAGAAACAAAGAAAAACATGCATCTGATGCTAAAGGATGTATCATGGGTGAGGTACGGCAGGTCGATTGCTTTTTATAATCAAATGCTCAGGCTGCACAGAAAAATCAGTGGATAAAAAAGCAACATCTGTATGACGAAAAAGAAGTTGCATCCTGTTTTTGCATGACTGTGTAGCCGGGGCATAATAAAAAGAAACTGGACAAAAGAGGATTATTATGAAGGAAACAACACGAAATTATACATATATACTAAAATGTGGAGATGGGAGTCTTTACACTGGCTGGACGAATGATATTGCAGCTCGTCTCCGGCAGCATCAAAGTGGAAAGGGAGCAAAATATACCCGGGGCCGGGGGCCACTGGAACTGGTGTATCTGGAGGTATATGACACAAAATCAGAGGCTATGAGCCGGGAGGCGCGGATCAAACATTTTTCGAGAAACGAGAAAATGAAGCTCCTGGAATCAGATTTCTGGAAGGATGCGCTGACGGAAGAAGAGATGGCGTTAATTCCTGGAAAATAGCCAAAAAGAAGAAAGGGTATTTATAAAAAAACCATATGGCGGTCTGTCTGAGATATCGCCATATGGTTTTTTGTGTGAAAAAATTATCTGGAAATGATCATTTTGCAAATCGGATTTCCCATAGAGGAAAATTTCTGCTCATATTCCGTCATGACATTTCCTTTATTCAGTGTTTCATCGTGATGCAGATCCCAGGTGAAGGCATCCAGATGCCATCCGGCCGGCTCAACCTGCTCCAGAGAAAACTGAAAGAGATCTTTGTTGTCGGTTTTGAATTCTACATGTCCTTCTGGTTTTAGGATCCTGTCATACCGTCCCAGGAATGTCTGGGAAGTCAGTCGGCGTTTGGCATGGCGATCTTTTGGCCACGGATCGGAGAAATTCAGGTAAATACCGTCTACTTCATGCTCCGCGAACATATTGCAGATATTTTCAGCATCCATGCGGATAAAACGGAGGTTTTTCGGCTGCTCCTCCAATGCGTCAGTTTTTTCCAGAGCACGGATCAGTACACTGGAGTATTTCTCGATACCAATGTAATTGATCTCCGGATTCTGTTGTGCAAGGGTAGTGATAAATTGTCCTTTTCCCATGCCTACTTCAATGCGGATCGGATTGTCATTTCCAAATACAGTATGCCAGTTTCCCGCCTGTGGATCTTCCTCAAGAAAACACAGCGGATGTTCAGCAATCGCCTCCCGGGATCCCGGTACATTTCTTAATCTCATATAAAATAATTCCTTTCTCTGTCAATACACCATTGCCTGGATACAATGGAACTGTGATGAATAAAAAGATGATATGTCTGTCTGGTATTTTACTATAAGATTTGAATTGCGACAAGAGAATTACATCGCTAATTCTTGTTTCTTTATGAAGGATAAGTGTTTCTACTGGACGGGATATGGGAATTTTGCTATGATAGATATTGTCTGAAATAATACGACAATTCAGAAAAACGGTATATTTATGAAGCATTAGTCATGAAAAATATACTTTTAACAATTCAGATTGATAAATGATAATCTGGGAAAGATACAGATAGAAACTCAAATAAAAGCAAAAATCATAATTGCATCTTGCTATTAGAATGCTCGAAAAAAATATGTCGTAGCTGGAGCAGTTGCGGATGAATGAAGGAAACGTGTGCCTTATGATGGCTGCTTTTGATGTGTTGGAGGAAAAAGATGAAAAAACTATGGAAAAAATTGGCAGGTATATGTCTGTGTGCAATTGTTGCAGCAGGTCTGGCTGGACAGACGACGGCATTTGCAGATGAAGCAGATGCGCAGGCGCAGTGGCCGGCAGGACCGGAAGTACAGGCGGCCAGTGCTATTATTATGGATGCGTCAACAGGAACGGTACTATATGAAAAAGATGCGGATACACCGCGTTATCCGGCAAGTATCACAAAAATCATGACGACACTCCTTGCATTGGAAAACTGCAGTCTGGATGAAATGGTGCATTTTGGTGCAACGGCTGTTTATGAAAACGAAGGTGGTACGTCTCATATAGCCAGAGATCTGGATGAAGAGATGACACTGGAGCAGTGTCTGTATGCTATTATGCTGGAGTCTGCAAATGAGTGTTCTTATGCGGTGGCAGAACATGTCGGTGGCGGTGACTATCAGAAGTTCATCGATATGATGAATGCAAAGGCTGCAGAGCTGGGATGTACCAATACACATTTTAACAACTGCAACGGTTTGCCGGATCCGGCGCATGTAGTCAGTGCACGGGATATGGCGCTGATTTCAAAAGAAGCAATCAAAAACAATATGTTTCGAAAAATCGTCGGAACAGTGCGCTATGAGATTCCGCCAACCAACAAACATGCAGATCCGACACCACTGAACAATCACCATCAGATGATCAGTGCCTACAAAGGTCGCCAGAACCTGTACGAATACTGTATCGGTGGTAAAACAGGCTGGACGTCGGATGCAGGCAATACTCTGGTAACTTTTGCAGAAAAAGATGGCATGACACTGATCTGTGTGGTTATGGGATGCACGGCAGGTGGTCAGTACAGCGATACAAGAACCTTATTTGATTATTGTTTTGAAAACTTTAAGCTGTATAACGTGTCACAGAATGAAACCCGCTACGAGAATACGGGGAAAAAAGAAAATACACTGTTTACGGAATGGAATACGTTTGCAAAAGTAGACGATGATGCCACGATTGTTTTGCCGGTTTCCGCAAACTTCCTGGATACACAGACAGAGGTCAATTACGATCAGGCAAGTGACAGTATCCTTGGCACACTGGTATATTCATACGGTGGCAGACAGGTGGGAACTGCGAATGTAGTGACTACCGGTGCGAAAGTGACCGAATATCCATTTGGAGAAAAATCCGGAACCATGCAGTCTGCAGATGACAGTAAAGACAGCTCTGCAAAGGCAGAGGCAACAAATGATAAAAAAAATAATACAGGAAATAGAAGCGGCCTTCAGATCAGCAAAAACAAATTGTTGCTGGTTGGTGGCGGAGTGGCAATTGCCATCGTAGTCATACTCATTATATGGTTCCTGTATAACAATATCCGTCGGTTCTGGCGCCGCAAGGAAGGTCGCGACCGTCGATTCAAAACCATCAAAAACAACCGGAAATGGAACCGCCGGGGTTCTCGAAAGTAAAATCCTGTTTAGGCAAGTTTGGTGGCATCGGTCAGTAACTGAAATGACGAAAACGGAGAATTTTTCCTCGACAAGCGATTAAGTGAACGACCGATCTTCGCAGAGTTTTGCGTGAGTGGGAGGCGACCCGGCTTTTATGGGAGCCGGGAGCGAGCGCGATAAAACTGCTGCGAAGTGAGGGTAGTGAACGTCTAGCTGTCGAGGCAAAATTCTCCGTTTTCGTCTCCATAACCTACCGTTTAGCCACCAAACTTACCTAAACAGGAATTTAGATTGCCGGGAACTGAAGGTTTTTGTATTTACCGTATTTTTCCTGAACGACATCCATGTGCTGCATGAAATCAATTCTTGTCTGTACAATTTCGTTTAAGTGCTCTGCACGTGCGGAATTGAGATTTCTGTCACGGATCAGTCCGTTCTCAGCCAGAACAAATTTGTACTCGCCGTTGTCGTCTTTTACCAGATCTCCGCCTGCTCCACATACTGCGCACTCGAATGGAAACTCGATACCATCCCAGTGTTTGTCACCTTTGTAGATCAGTGCAGAATGACATCTCGGGCACATTCCCTGATCCGGATCACCAAGCCATCCACGCTCTTCTACCGGAGTGTTGATTGCTTTTACAATGTTTTCACCCATCTTGTGAGCACGTGCGATCTGCTCGTCACGCAGTAATACGTTACCAGGACGACCATTTCTTGTAGAAAGCATCTGGTCAACAACCTGAACGGACTGTGTAAACATAGTTGCGCCCAGACCTTCCAGTGCCAGTGACTGCCAGTCATGACAGGATCCACCAACGGAGATAAGTCCGCCAACCATATGCGGATCTTCTTTTACTGCGCCGATCTCAAGCAGGAAAGAAAGCTCGTAAGCCAGGAATCTCTGAGCAAATTTCAGATACAGAGAACTTGGTGTCAGATCATATGTCGGAACACCTACGATGATTGCGTTGCATGTATACATTTCCTGAACAATTTTGTCCATATCATCTTTGTCTTTTAAGATACAGCCGTTGTATTTGTCAGCTTTACCCATTGCTACATTACCCATCTGCATGGTACATCCTTCGCATCCTGTACAATGCTCGATATTATAATCGAATAAGTTGATGAGTTTACACTCAGCGCCGGCTTCCTGACAGGCAAGCAGAGCTTCTTTTACTAAAATTTCGCTGTTTCCATTGTGGCGTCCTGCCACGATACCTAAAACCTTCATTGTAAATCCTCCTGTGTTTTTCCTTACATTGGTATGTTAATTTGAAAATTGAATTACATAAGACAATCATTATTACAAAACATCAGATTGCCCTGATGTATTCAGTGTAACATGAACAAAAATACATTCCTAGTGATGTATTTCTATCAATACATGCAAAAGGTTTATATAAATATGCCTTTTGGTAATAGAATATTTGCATTTAAGTTATAACCAAGGTTATAATATATAGAGATTTTTGTAGAAGAGAAAGATACAAATTTATATCAGATGCTATATGATTGCAGACTCTTTAGTTGCTGGTAATAATGTCTGGAAATTTCTGAAGTTATGGTAAGTTACAGGCTGTTATCGCGAGTATATTAAGAGAGAAGAGGGACAGAGAATGACTTTTAATCAGATTAAATATTTTGTGACAGTGGCGGAATGCCTGAGTTTTACTGAGGCGGCAAAATGCCTGTTTATCACACAGCCGGCACTGAGCCGTCAGATCAATGCCATGGAGGAGGAACTTGGAACCAAGCTTTTTGTCAGGGATAAGAAACGCCTGAAACTGACTCCGGGTGGAAGCGTACTTTATAATCGATTGCCGAAGCTTCTGAATGATTATGCAGGAGCAGTGGAGGAAGCCAGACATGCGAATTCCGGTTTTGAAGGTGAGCTGCACATTGGATTTCTGGATATTTATGATATTTCAGAACTGTTTGATGATGTGATCCGGGAATTCCGGGAGGCGTATGAGAATATTGAGATGAGTCTGGAGCGGTTTGCGCTTGGGGAGCTTCCGGCGAGACTGGCAGCGGGCGATCTGGATCTGATACTGACCTATGGCTTTTCGCTGTATGACAAGCCGGATCTGATGACGGTAAATGTGCAGAAGTTTGATTCCTGTATTATGCTGCACCACAGACATCCGCTGGCGCAGCAGGAGACGGTGACGTTGGAAGAATTGAAAGATGAGCGGTTTATCCAGCTGGGACCGAAGGCCAGTGAGGAAGGATATAGTTATATCACCAACCTGTGTGCACGTTGTGACATTCATCCGGATTTCCTTCTGGTGGAGAAAATGGAAGACGTAATGCTCTGGGTACAGACAGGGAATGGTGTGGCAATCACTTCCAACCGGACGATTGAGCGTCAGAATCCCCATGTAGTACTGCGCAGCATTGATGTGCCGGAAGCAAAAAACCACAACATTACAATGGCCTGGAGGAAGAATAATTATAATCCGGCAATTGCTATTTTTATGGAAATGCTTGAGAAAAAATTAACAAAAATTTAATTGAAATCATGCATGATATATGAAAATCCAGTGAAAAATCTAAAAAAAGTATAAAAATAAAAACAATCCAAGGTGAAAAAAACGGATTTTTTAATAACAAAAATGGATTAAAAAAATCTTATATGGATGAAAAAATGGCAAAAAAAGCGGAAAACTGGAAAAAATGAAGATTAAAAATCGAAAAAATAGATTACTGTAATGCGCAAAATGCATTATTACACATGGCGTTTGTGCAAGATGCACATAAATGAGAGGGACAGACGTACGGTGTTTGGTGAAAATATATTGACTTTAAGAAATATTTAAGATAAAATATCGATGTTTTCAGGACAGGAAAGAAACGCTGTTACTTTCTATTATAAAGGTACAGAGGAATCTGAACTGTTCCGGTGAAGTTTTTAGAACAAAATAAAATGGTTTTATGGTGTTTAGGAGGAAAGTTGAAATGAACAACAAAAAGACTAGCAGCTGGAACCTTGGTGTAAAAGGTTACATCATCGTAATTCTGGCATTCTTCTCATGTTATGTGTATTCAGCACTGACATCTGATTCCCTGAATGTAACCCGTGATGTATTCATCGGTCTTGGTATCAACCAGGCAGCGGTTTACGCAATGTCTACTATCGCAGTACCATTCGGTATCATCGGTAGTATCATCCTTGGTCGTCTGATCAACAAACATTCAATCCGTCTCTACTGGGGACTGAGCATGATCATCACAGCTGTATTTACAGTTCTGATCGGTCAGGTACACAACACAGTTGGTGTTGTAGTATGTTATGTGGTAATCTACACATTCTCTCTTGCATCCGCTATGCTGCTTGCTGGTGAGATTATCAGACACTGGTTCCCGACAAAACGTGGTGTAGCTATGGGTCTTTGTACCGCAGGTTATCCGTTATCTGCAGCTACAACTTCTGCAGTAGCAGGTATGTTCGTTGGAACAGTTGGTTATTCCGCATACTATATCGCAATCGCTATCATCGCAGTTATCGTTGGTATCGTAGTTATCGCTTTCGTTCGTGATTTCCCAGAAGAAAAAGGTGGCTACCCGGATAACAACCCTGCATTCGATGGTGAGAAAGCAAAAGCTGAGCATCAGGCAGCTCTTGAGTACTTAAAAACATCCAAATGGACAGCTTTAAAATGTCTGAAAACAGGACGTATGTGGGTTCTCTGGATCGCAGTTGGTATCACAGGATTCATGTCCATGGGTATCATGTCCAACTTCGTAACAAAATTCATGGTTATGGGTTATGAGCTTCCTACAGTACTTCAGATGCTTGGTATCGCAGGTGTTCTTGCTATTCCTGGTTCTATCGTAGTAGGTTGGTTAGACGTTAAGATCGGTACAAAGAAAACAGGTATCCTGATCAACGTTCTGGCATTTTTAGCAGTACTTTGCTGCTTAACACATGTAACAGCATTACATTATATCTCCCTTCCGATCCTTGCTGTAATGTTAGGTGGATCTTCCAACTTAATGGTATCCTGTACAGCAGCTATCTGGGGACGTTACGATTTCAAAAACGCATTCTCTGTTATTCAGCCGCTGAACTCTGTTATGACAGGTGTTGGTATCACAGTAGTATCTGCTTGCAACAGCATTGATCCTACCTGCCAGCTTGCATACATCATCATGGCAGTTATGGCTATAATCGGTCTCATCGCTATGTGCGTATTAAAAGTAGAGCCGATTGACAAAGACGTACGTTAGTCTGAAAGACTTAAATTGTCAGGAAAATAAAATATCTTTGGACAGATAAGAAGCTGCCGCTATGTGGAACCCCCATGTAGCGGCAGCTTTTTCTATTATAAAAAATATGATATAATGAGTGCAAGAGAGCCAACGTGCTCGCACGATTGGCGACCGACGAATGTTGATCATGAACTGCTTTTGTTCATGATATAATGTGCGTATGCAATGAGCAGTGCCCCCTGAAAATAATATACAAAATGACTGCTTGCAGGCATTTTTGTATGTTACTTTCAGGGGATAGGGCGAATGCCCGTCAGTCCGGAAAATCTGTGATTTTTCGGACGTGCACTGCGGATGGAAGTGTTTACGATATAATGAGTGCAAGAGAGTCAACGTGCTCGCATGATTGGCGAATGCCCGTCAGTCCGGAAAATCTGTGATTTTTCGGACGTGCATTGCGGACTGAAGTGTTTATGATATTAGGAAGAAAGAAGGGAATGGACAGCACATGGAGCGGAGTAATAACAGACAGGAACAACAGGTATCAGAAGAATACCTTGATAAAAAACTACTGGCGTACAGTCAGAGCGATGCCTATCCGTTTCATATGCCGGGACATAAGCGCCAGCGGATGGGAAACTGGATTCCGGAAGAACTCGATATTACAGAAATTACCGGATTTGACAATTTGCATCATGCAGAAGGAATTCTGCGGGAAGCACAGCAACGGGCGGCAGAACTTTTTGGCGCGGATGAAACATTTTTTCTGGTAAATGGAAGCACGGCAGGGCTGCTGGCAGCGGTCTGTGGAACGGTAAAAAAAGGCGGACGTCTGCTGATGGCCCGTAATTGCCATAAGGCAGTATATCATGCGGTGTATCTGATGGAATTAAAGACGGCGTATCTTTACCCGGAAGAGACAGCGTTTGGGATTCAGGGAAGCATTACGCCGGAGCAGGTTGCAGAAATGCTGGAGCAGTATCCGGACACAGAAGCGGTACTTCTGACTTCTCCGACTTACGATGGTGTGGTATCGGATATTGCAGCAATTGCCGAAATTGTGCATGCAAAGGAGATTCCGCTGATTATAGATGAAGCCCATGGGGCGCACTTCGGATTCTCAAAGGGGTTCCCACAGAAAGCGCTGGCATTAGGGGCTGATTTATGCATTGAAAGTGTACACAAGACGTTGCCTGCGTACACCCAGAGTGCGTTGCTTCACTATCGAAAAAATCCATGGGTGGATCTGGAACGGGTAAAACGATATCTGGGGATTTATCAGTCCAGTTCACCTTCTTATATTCTGATGGCGGGGATCGATCGGTGCAGCCGGATTTTGCAGGAACAGGGTGAAAAACTGTTTGCGAAATATGAAGCCCGGTTACATGATTTTTATGAAAAATGCAAAACCTTACAGCGTATCCGGGTGCTTTCGCCGGATGGAAGTAATGAACAGACCGGAGAGAAAGATCCGGGAATCTGGGACAGAGATCCTTCAAAGATTCTGATCTGTGCGGAAAATGTCGGTCTGCATGGGCAGGAACTGGCACAACGGTTGACCGAAACATACCATCTGGAACTGGAGATG
>CABRZK010000028.1 GCA_902475415.1 uncultured Eubacterium sp. | reverse complement strand
ATTGACATGTTCGATGGCATTGAGCATATCTTCGGTACTTGGATTCATGGTCTGTCCACCCTCGATCAGGTAATCTACGCCAAGGCCGTTGAATACTTCATTGACACCCTCACCGATGCATACTGCGATAAATCCCATGTCTTTTTTCGGACCTGCAGCTGCTTTGGTTTTCTCTTCTGCCTCTTTCTCCTGCTCTTTGGCAAGTTTCTCGGCATCCTTGATCAGTTTCTCCTGATGCTCTTCACGCATGTTATCAATCTTGATGCGGCTTAAGGAACCATAAGTCAGTGCTTTCTGCAATACCAGTCCCGGATCATTGGTATGTACGTGTGTTTTAACGATTTCCTCGTCTGCTACCAATACAATGGAATCACCCATGGACTGCAGGAATGCACGGTACTCATCCTCTTCTGCCTCTGTCAGTGGTTTATTCAGTACAATGATGAACTCGGTACAGTAGCCAAATTTGATCTCAGCTTCTGTCTGTGCGGAGATTTTTACCACACCGGAAGATGCCGGAGCAGCTTCAATGGTATAATCAATCTCTTTGCCAAGAAATGCATCCTGTGCACCTTTCAGGACTTCCACCAGTCCCTGTCCGCCGGAATCTACAACACCGGCCTGTTTCAATACCGGAAGCATCTCCGGAGTAAGTGCCAGTACACGCTCCGCTTCTGCGATAATGGCAGCAATGTACTGCTCCATGTTGTAACTGTCATCACAGGAAAGCTCCAGTGCTTTTTCTGCCGCACCTTTAGCAACGGTAAGAATGGTTCCTTCCTTTGGTTTCATAACAGCTTTATAAGCTGTCTCACATGCTTTCTGGAAAGATTCACATAAAACAATCTTGTCAATCTCATCATAATGCTTGATGGTCTTGGTAAATCCACGGAACAGCTGAGACAGGATAACACCTGAATTTCCTCTTGCTCCGCGCAGAGAACCGGATGAGATTGCTTTTGCAAGGTCTTTCATCACCGGTTTTTCCACAGCAGCTACTTCTTTTGCAGCGGAAATGATCGTCATGCTCATGTTCGTACCGGTATCACCATCCGGAACCGGGAACACGTTCAGCTCGTTGATCCACTCTTTCTTTGCTTCCAGATTCTTCGCTCCGGCAAGAAACATTTTTGCCAGAAGCGCTGCATCTATTGTCTGTATATCCACACTCAATTCCTCCTTAATCAATGACTCTGACACCTTCTACGAAGATATTGATCTTCTCGATCTTCATTCCGGTGAATTCTTCCACTTTGTATTTTACAGTGGAAATCAGATTATCTGATACGGTGGAAATACTTACACCGTATGATACGATCACATGAAAATCTAATGTGATCCGGTTGTCCTCTCCGATTTTTACAGAGATACCATGATGAAGATAATCCTTTTTTAACAATTTTACAAGACCATCTTTCATATTGACAGCTGCCATTCCTACGATACCAAAACATTCTACGGCCACAGAACCGGCATAGGTTGCTACTACTTCCGAATCTATACTAACCGTTCCAAGGGAATTCTCAAACTGACCTCTCATACTTACTCCTCCACGTTTTTATTTTCAGGCAATTTACTTCTATACTTATACATATGGGATACACTTACGCCCGTTGCTGCCGCACAGAACGACTGCAATGTTCTATCATACATTGCCCGGGCCAATCCGTCAATCCATATCTGCTTGCCCATGTACTCATATATGCTTTATTATACCCATTTTTTCACAAAAAAGGAATAGTCAAATCAAAAATATATGAAGTTTTCGGAATTTTTTTCAATTTTTTGAAAATAATTGTTGCATTATTGGGATTCATCTGATAGAATACATTTGTTGTGAGTTCGCAGAACATACGAACTTAGTAAACGCAAGGAGGTGCAAATCATGGCAAAGTGCAGTGTTTGTGGAAAAGGCGCTCATTTCGGAAACAATGTGAGTCATTCTCATAGAAGATCTAATAGAATGTGGAAATCAAACATCAAGAAAGTGAAATGTAATGTTAATGGTACTCCAAAATCATTATACGTTTGTGCTTCTTGTCTGAGATCCAACAAAGTTGAAAGAGCATAAGAAGAACATTGAGACGGCTGGCAGTTATCTGCCAGCTGTTTTTGCATATAAAGAAGAATATTCACTCTACTTTTTCACTTACAATAGAACGTATACCCCAGCAGCATCAGGCCACTGGCGATCAGAAGTCCCACAAAGGAATTGGGCATGAAGATCATAAAGATCATCCCGATTCCGATCCAGAACAAAATGAATCCAATCAGTTGTTTTCCTGGTCTGTTGCACATAAAAATCCCCTGCACTAGCATATGACCGTGCAGGGGATTTTATAACACATTTTATTTTCTCAACTCTTATCAGACATGAAACCATGTATGATCACAATCCAGGTCTATATCCCAGATTTTATTTTTCTGTGTCTGATTCCATATGAAGCATGTCTTTCATCTCTTCTGCTGCTTCTTTTTTGGCCTCTTTTCTGGTCTCAGCCTCTTCCGGATGTTTTTTTTCATCCATTTTCTTCATAAATTTATCTACAAAGTCCGGAATCATATCCAGTAATTTGGAAATTCCATCCTGATTCTTGACGCTGACCAGGCGGGTACTTCCGTTCTGAATAACCAGTACAGAACTTGGAGACATCTTACCTCCGATACCACCACCGCTGTTTTTCTTCTTTTCCCCGCAGAACGCACCGGCACCCATGCCGAAAGATACATCCACCAGTGGAAGAATGATGGTCTCGCCCACCTGAATCGGCTCTCCCACAACTGTCTTGGAAGATACGAATCCATCCATCCCCTGCATCAGGGATTCTACGGTTGTCTGAAATGTATTTTTATTTTCTGCCATTTTTCAAATACCTCCTGTTATTTCTTCTCTCTAAACGCATGAATGACATCTCGTATTCGCTTATCTCGGATCAAACGGATAATCAGAATCACCAGATGAATGCAGCACATGTGTCCACGGCTGTAAATCTTTCCCTGAATATAATTTCTGTCCACCTCAAAATCCGGTTCAATCTGTAGTTCTGTCTGATACAGAAATGGAATCATGGCAATGCCGCCTAGTATCTGTCCAGTATCAGCCGGATTGGATAATCCAAATTTCAAATGTCCCTGTAACACCCGTGGACGGATATGCAGTAAAAAGATCTGTAATTTTCCCCATACCGCTCCGATCAGTTCCTGCTCCCGCAAAAACTGGATGACGGAAATGGCAGTTTTGATCTTGTCTGTAATGGAACCGGTTTTTTCGCGTATGGAATTGAATTTTTCTTTTACAGAAGCCTTTTCTCCGGTAGTTTCATCCTTTTCAGCTTTTTCTTTCGAAGTTTCTTCATTTCCGGCAATTGTTTCTGACTTTTGATCCTGTGCCGTATATTTATTTTCATCTGTGCTAGAAGATTGAACTCCTGAAGTTAATTTTTTATTACATGTTTGTTGCTCCGGCACAGTTGAAAATTCACTCATTGTTTTTACCGCCTCTGAACACTTCGGTTCTGAATCTCGGTTTGCCTGTTCTGCATGAGATTCAGTCTGACCTGAATTTCGGTCTATCGACTCATCTTTGGCTTCACCCTGCTCTCTGCTGTGCACGTATCTCCAGATCTGATTTCTTTTTCCGGTCCCCTTTTTCTCCTTTCCGAACCTGTTTTTCCCGTTCTTTTTCTGCTTTTTTCTGTGCTTTTATCTGCCTTTTCCGGGCTTTTTCTTCTTTTTTCCTCTTTCTGGCTGCCACAGCCTCCGGATCCGCAAAATCAATCACAATCCAGAGAATCTTCAATACCGCATGCGCCTTTTCTTTCCAGCGGAACTCGAACCGGACCAGCTTTCCCAGCCAGTGTACTCGGGCTTTATATTCCATGGCATCGATATCTGCATCCAGTTCGTAACAAATCGGGACAAACAGGATTACCGCCAGTATTCCGAGGATAACACCGAGTACAATACCAATGATTTTCAGAATCAGTAGAAATACTGTCATGTCTCCACCTCATTTCCGAAATCCGTTTCTTCTGAGACATTCAGATATCCGGCGATATCAAAATTTCCCTGACTTTGATATACTTCATCCACAATCTGACGAATCAGTTCCAGAGCCTGCCCCCGGGTACTTCCCATTCCGATAATCCGTAACATTTCCCGCGGATAACGGCTCTGCTGTAACAAAATGCTTGGTATCAGTTCCAGTACTGCCCCGTCTCGGTCCGGCAGATGGATCAGATAAACGCCCTTATGCACTTCTCCATGTTCGATCTTATATTTTAACCGATTGACATGATGCATACATTTTTTATCCATATATAAATGTCTATACCAATACATGTAAAGTTCCCTCAATCTTAGTTTTGACTGATATTTTGCATATATGCAGGATCATGAATCCTTTACAGCGCTATAATCTCACAGATAACCGTAAATGATTGCATATATACAAACAGAATTAATAAAACCATCTGACACGATCGTTTTACTAATTCTGTTTACTCCGGATTCTGTTCCTGCCTGTTGTTCTCCGGTCTGCCGGTGCCTCCTCTGTGTAAAGGAAGTCAGTCAAATATTTCCATTTCATTCGCACAGCGATCGTTACATAAGTATTAGAAATACTTTCTGGTTCCCCACAGATTGCTCCGTTTCAGATCAAGATATTCATTATAGGCTTTTTCCAGAATCTGTTTCTCATTTGCAAATTTCAGCAGATGGTAGGCTTCATGATATTTATAATATCCGGAATCCACGAAATATTCTTCTCGTTGCGGTTTACTATAATAACTGTCCGCCATCATCAGGTACCAATGTACCTGTTTTTCTACAGTATCCTCAGGAACTGTAAATGTATACTGGCTCTTTCCCACATATTTTATGATGGAGGCATCTACGCCAGTCTCCTCTCTGACTTCTCTTGCAGCAGTATCCTTATACTCCTCACCAGCTTCTACCGTTCCTTTTGGCAAAACCCAGCCTTCATACTTGTTACGATAAT
This sequence comes from uncultured Eubacterium sp., assembly GCA_902475415.1. GTDB lineage: Bacteria > Bacillota > Clostridia > Lachnospirales > Lachnospiraceae > Eubacterium_I. The sequence goes on along the minus strand of CABRZK010000028.1, from coordinate 9,128 downwards.
TCTTATACAACAACAGAATCTTTCCACGGAATATAACCACACCGCCACAACTGGTTGCTTCTATCATTGCAAGCCCTCCCGATGCAGTCTCAAATCTGCTTTTAAGTATACGCCTTTTGAAGGTAACTTGCAATACTTCACTGATTTTTATTTGTCAAATTAACCCGCAATTCTTCTGTATTTTATTTATTGAAGTACATGTCAAAAATCTGCTTGGTCACCGGAACAGCTGACTGACTTCCGGAACCGCCGTCTTCTACCACTACCGCAATGGCAATGTCTTCATAACCGTCTTTGTGACCGTAGCCCACGAACCAGCCATGGCTGTCCCCGGCACTGTTGTACTCTGCAGATCCGGTCTTACCGTATGCGGTATAACTCTGTCCATTCAGTGCTTTTCCGGTTCCATTTTCTACAACGCCACGCATATAATCCTGCAATAATGTTGCGTCAGAAGCAGACAAAAGCTGTCCATATTCTTTTTCTTTGTAGTTTTTCACATGAATACCACCATCATTTTCCACATGATCCACCACGTACGGTTCCATGGCTACCCCATTATTTGCGATGGCACCGGCCACAAATACCATGTGTAACGGTGATACCAGCGTATCTCCCTGCCCAATGGATGTCTGCATGATCTTTCCTTTATCCGCATCCGGTGTCAGGGCAAAACTGCTCTTGCTTCCGGCCAGCGGTCCCGGCAATTTCTGGTTAAACAACATGCTTTCGCAGAGATTCCGAAAACTGGAAATATCCAGGCTCAGTCCGATATTGGAAAAGGAAGTATTACAGGAATTGGCAAAGGAATCTTTCAGATTTTCCTGTCCGTGCACTGCCTTGTGATAGCAATGGATCTCATTGCCGTCCACCTTCAGTTCTCCCTGACATTCGAAACTGTAGTCCTGATAATTCGGATTCTCATGCACGTATTCCAGTGTCGTAAAAATCTTGAATGTCGATCCCGGGGGATATAATCCGGAAGTGACACGGTTTAACAGTACACTGCTGCTCTCATCGGACACAATGTCATCCCAGTGGCCTGCCAGCGTATTCGGATCATAGTCTGGTTTGGATACCATGGCAAGTATCTTTCCGGTCTTTGCCTCCATAACAACGACAGCACCGTCCCGGTCTCCCAATGCTTTGTACGCCGTCTCCTGCGTATCATAGTCCAGTGTCGTCACCAGCGTATCTCCCTGGTTTTTCTGGTTCTGCAGATCATGGATGATCTGGGTCAGGAAAAAGGAGTGGGAGCGAAGCAGGTTGAAGTTATACTGGGATTCCAGTCCACCTTTTCCATTATTCATGTAACCGACCACATGGGCAAACATCCTGCCATATGGGTAGTCTCTCGTCTCACTGCCATCGTCATTCACTGTGGTTCTGGCCACAACCGTTCCATCTGCCGTCGTAATATCTCCCCGGATCACATGCTCTGCATACAGATCCAGGCGGGAATTATAAGAACTGTTGATCACGCTCTCACTTTTGACCAGCTGAAAATAAACAAAATAACCAATCATTCCGATAAATATCGCCAAAAATAAATAGGTGATAATCAGAAATTCCAGATTTCTACCAGATTTCTTCGACGTCTTTTTCATCGAACCGCGAGGATTTGCCGCTGCGCGTTCTGCCTGATCCAGATTCATGACCTCGATACCCTGTCTGACCTGATTTGTTCTTTGGCTTCTGCTGTTTCTTCCGGTCGATGTTTTCTTTCGAGCCGTAGTTCTTCTTTTGTTTTCGTCCTCGATTCTTCTGCTCATCGAATTCTCCTTCTTCATCCTGCCTCATAATATACAGTCCCTGAATAATGGCAAACATGATCATTGTACACAAAATGGAACTTCCGCCGTAACTGACCAGTGGAAGTGTCAGTCCCGTGGACGGGATAAACTTGATGACCCCACCGACATTCAGAAATACCTGTACACCATAGACACAACCAAGTCCCAGTGCAATCAGCTTATAGAACTGATCTTTGATCTGCATCGCAATATTCAGAAACATCAGAAAGCAGCTGAAACATACCAGTACGATACATACGGCAAAAGCGCCTCCCATTTCTTCCGAAATCGATGCAAACACAAAATCTGACGCTCCAAGCGGTATCTTATCCGGCATTCCCTGATACAGGCCCATACCAAACCAGCCTCCGGTTCCTATGGCAAAAAGTGACTGTGCCACCTGCCATCCGCCGCCATGGATGGAAGCAAAAGGATCCTTCCAGGCCTGGATACGCACCCGCACATGAGAGAACAGTTTCGAGCCTGCCACAGCCGCCAGACATCCGACCCCCAGTCCTCCAAAAAAATACAATGGTTTCCGAGTCGCCACATACAGCATGACCACATATGTTAAAAAGAAAATCAATCTATGCATGGATATCTGTCTTGATGGTTTCCATCCAAGATCTGTGGAAAGTACAAGAATTCCCACATGAATCGCCGCCGCAATAGTTGTGATACACACCTGTCTGAAATCTGTCGCCTCGTATAACATACATGCCACAAAAAACACGAAAATAATCTTGACAAACTCTGAAGGCTGCAGGGTAATTCCGGCCACGGTAAAGGACAAATGGGCACCACCACTCATTTTTCCGAGAACGAGTACAATTCCGAGAGCCACTACACCGATGGCACAGTAAAACCAGGTAAATTTCCTCAAAAATTTCAGTTTTCTGACCAGAATCGGAATAAAGGCCGATATCACCGCAGCTGCCACTGCAATTTCAAACTGCCGGATCGCATTCTGAAAGTTCAGTCTCGTCAGGATGATAAATCCGATCAGCATCAGCATGCACATATGATTCACAACCAGCCGGGCTGCACGCTTGTATATGATCCGATAAATCAGAAACAGAAACAGCACAAAGAGTACCTGGGCACCATAAAAAATCAGGATCTTTATGTCCTGTGTCACCGCAAAAAGTACCATAAATGCATCCAGGTGGATCAGCATCATACAGGTCGTCTGCGCCTTATACATCCGTTTCTGCCGTTCTTCATTTTTTACAACCAATACCACATAACTATACCAGGTATAGATTGCAAAAAGTATGATCATCACATATTTTGACAATTCTGTGATTAAATGTAACATAATGTCTCCTTATACCCACGCATCAGTCAACACCTCTGCGAAAATGTCCGTTGGTGAAAGTTCCTTCCTTCGGTGCGGCAACATCTCCGTTCTGCACAAATCCTCCGGTATAGCACGCCAGAATCTCCAGCATCTGCTTTTCGGATTCTTCCCGAAATATAATCCGGTAAGAGCCAAAAGATAAGCCACGGATGACTTTTGCCTGATGTAGCAGACTGGTTGGCTGACTGTTGTAAATTACGTTGTAGCAGTGTCTGCAATTGCGCTGTACTTCGAACTGTTTCTGATAACGGTCATTCAGATACAGACGTTCTGCACGCGCGCCACCGCCATGTGCTTCTTTTACACAGGATGCATAATTTTTGTATACACACTGGGCCGAAATCATCAGAGGTGCGTAACCGTAAATCATCAGCTCTGCCTTTTCATTTTTCATGTGTGCCAGTTCCTTGCTGTTTAATTCCTGGGAAGCCGTATAACCGGCAAATCCGTCTGTCAGGAAATCTGCAGCCGCCTCATTGGAAAATACATACAGACCACCATCCAGTGCCAGTTTTTCCATCGGGAGACCTAAAACATCTCTGGCAAATGCAATTCCATCATAGCTGCGCACCCAGATCCGGTCAAAAAGCAGCAATTCCGCTTTCTTTTTTTTCAAAAGGGCTTCAGAATTTTCCCGCAACACATATGGGAACGCATAGCCAGTCTTTTTCCCTGCCTGATGAATCTCTTCTGCCAGTTTTCCACAATGCTCCACATCTTCCAGTGTGATCATATCAATCTGTGGATGTGCAAGCAACATGGATAAGTGCTTAGCGGATGAAATCCATACATTCAGCTCCGGATGGTTCTGTCCGACTGCCGGATCTGTCTCTGTCCATGCATAATGGTTCTTTTTCTGCTCCGTGATGCCTGTTCTGCGGCTCTTCACCAGCATCTGATCCTGCAACTGCTCCAGGGCACTTCTGCGCAGTTCATTGATCTGTCCCACCGGGACAAACAAACCACTTTCCAGATTGCTTTCCAGCTTTGTCACTTCAAACGGGGTATCTCCGGTCTTGCGCAGTCGTTTTTCTAATTCTTCTGCTGATAATGGGCGGTTCTGTGCCAGTCCCGGATTCGCTCCGTATACGGTTACAGATGTCTCATTCTGTTCATCTTCCGACAATGACACCGTCAGTTCCATCGGCTGTTCTGCACAGAATACCGCATGCATGTTTACCGGAAGTTTCCGCTCCGGCACCGGCTGATAAGCCACTTTCGCATCGTTACTGCTGTGAGAAGAATCTGTGAGCGTCATCATCGAGCGTCCGTTTCGCATCTCATAGTAACCTCTGGTAAATCCGTTTCGATTGCCAAGTAGCAGAAGGCGTTCCATATCTGCCTTATCCACATGATAATTTTCCGGTGAAGACTCATACAGATCCAGATATTTGCGATAAATAGATGTAACTCCTGCCGCATATTCCAGCTTTTTCATTCTTCCCTCAATTTTGAAAGAATAAATACCGCTTTCGCATAACTGCGGCAACAGTTCAATCGTACATAAGTCCTTCGGACTTAATGGATATTTTTCTTTTTTGTGCAGGATATTACCCTTTTCATCTGTCACCTGATAAGCCAGACGACATGGCTGGGCACAACGGCCACGATTGCCGCTACGACCGCCGAGCATACTGCTCATCAGACACTGGCCGGAATAGCAATAGCAAAGGGCTCCATGAATAAAGCTCTCAATCTCCACACCGGTTTCGTCATAAATCCGGCGGATTTCCGCGCTGGATAATTCCCTGGCTGTCACGATTCGTTCTGCACCATGCTCCATCAGATATTTTGCACCGGCTACGTTGGACACCGACATCTGGGTGCTTGCATGCAGTGGTAACTCCGGGAAATTCCGGTGAATAAATTCAAACACGCCAAAATCCTGGACGATCACTGCATCCAATCCATATTCGTAGAGAGGTTTCAGGTAAGCGAATAACTCCGACTCAATCTCACGATTTTTCAATAATGTATTGACTGTCAGAAAAATCTTTTTTCCACGCATATGGGCATAATCCAATGCTTCTTTCAGATCATCCTGTGTAAAATTTTTGGCAAATGCCCGGGCACCGAACTTATCTCCTCCCAAATAGACCGCGTCTGCACCGGCATTCATTACCGCTTTACATATCTCTAAGGATCCTGCCGGTGATAACAATTCATGTTTCATCGTTTTTTATGTCCTTCCAGTTTTTCAAGTCTCACTTCTGTCTCTGCCAGTTCCTGTTTCAGTTCTGCCAGTTCATTTTCCTTCTGTCGCAGATCTTCTTCCAGCTGTGCAATCTGCTCCTGAGCCGTCACAAGTTCATCTGCAATATTGATATGAATAAATACCGGTTTCAGGTCGGATGGCAGACAACGGTATTCATCCGCATCTTCCATCTGCTGCATCACACGATTGACGCAGGACGCAATTTTCTGGATATGGGTCTCATCTTCACATCCGCCCATTGTCAGTATCTTGCCACCGATCACAACCTGTACCATTGATTTCTTTGTCATTTTGCTCCCCTTCCAACACACAATTGCGAAAAAACTAATTTTCTTTAAAATGTTCGATTGCCAGTGCGGTTACCACACGACCTTTTGGTGTACGGTTTAAAAATCCATTTTTTACCAGATACGGCTCATAGACATCTTCAATCGTACCGGAATCTTCTCCGACGGATGCCGCCAGCGTCTCCAACCCCACCGGTCCACCGTCAAATTTCTGAATGATCGTTGTCAGAATCAGACGGTCATTTTTATCCAGTCCGCACCGGTCAACTTCCAGCAGATCCAATGCAAAGGAAGCCACTTCCTTCGTGATCACACCGTCATATTTTACCTGTGCAAAGTCACGGACACGTTTCAGCAGACGATTGGCCAGTCGTGGCGTACCACGGGAACGTTTTGCCAGTTCCGCCGCTCCTTCCGGTTCAATCTCAACTCCAATTTTATGTGCCGACTGTTCGATAATGGTCTGCAATTCTGATGGTGTGTAAAATTCCAGATGCTGAATCACGCCAAAACGATCCCGCAGTGGAGCAGATAACAGTCCGGCACGGGTCGTCGCCCCTACCAGTGTAAACTTTGGAAGATCCAGACGAATGGAACGGGCAGAAGCCCCTTTTCCGATCATAATATCAATGGCATAGTCTTCCATCGCCGGATACAACACTTCCTCCACCTGACGGTTCAGACGGTGAATCTCATCCACAAATAAAATATCATTTTCCTGCAAATTACTCAGGATCGATGCCATTTCTCCCGGCTTTGCGATGGCCGGTCCGGACGTAATCTTCATATGTACCCCCATCTCATTGGCTATGATACCGGAAAGTGTTGTCTTTCCAAGTCCCGGTGGTCCGTAGAAAAGTACGTGATCCAACGGTTCCTGTCTCTGACGTGCCGCCTCTATATACACACGCAACGTGCTTTTTATTTTTTCCTGTCCAACATACTCTTCCAGAGACAGGGGGCGCAGGCTGAATTCTGTCTGCATGTCCTCTTCCTGAATCTGTGTCGAAATGACTCGTTTCTCCATGAAATTCCCCGTTTCGTTCCAATTTCGATTATTAAACTCTTTTCTATCCTTCATCTCCTTGCCTTCCGGACAAGAAGTATCCCTCGCTCTGGCGAACTCGGTTAGGTCTGTTTTACAGCAATGCCATATTTTTCAGTGCGGCTTTCAGCACACTTTCCACATCACTGTCCTCTGTAATTTCAATTCCTGCAAGCACTTTGGATGCCTCAGTTGCGCTGTATCCAAGTGCCACCAGCGCTTCACTGGCTTCCTTGCGAATACGGTTATTTCCTGCCCCGGCTGATACAGCCTCTGCTTCCTCAAAACCTGTTTCAATGGCTGTTTCCAGATCAATCTTGTCCTTTAATTCGATAATCAGACGTTTTGCCGTCTTGCTTCCGATGCCCGGAGCTTTCGAAATCGTCTTGGCATCTTCCGCCACAATGGCAAAACGCAAGTCATTGGCTGAAAGTACAGACAATACGGCCAGACCTCCTTTCGGACCGATTCCACTGACATTGATCAGCAATTTAAACATTTCCAGTTCATCTCTGCTTGGAAATCCAAACAAAGAAAATGCATCTTCTTTTACATATAAATAAGTATAGATCTTGACTTCTTCCCCATGAGCCGGAAGTGCATCCAGCATACGGGCGGAAATCCGGATATTATAACCGATTCCATGATTCTCCACAACGATCAGATCTTCACTGATTTCTTCTAATGTTCCTTTAATATATGAATACATGCAAAACTCCACTTTTGTTTATTTTGTCTGTGTGTCAAACTGCGCAGATTCTCCGTCTTTCACCTCTGCCACCACTTTATTGGGCAGACACACAATAGTCTCCCCATTCGCAGAAATAGCATGCTGGTGCACGCAGAGTTTGTCCGGGCAATCGGCTGAAATCATATCTGCTTTTCCATCTTCGATGACAAGAGTATTGGTCACATTTCCGTCAGCATCTTTAATCTCGATTTTCTGTGCCTTGTCTCCTGCCGGATGCAGATCATAAGTACCGTATACTGTGCCGTCCACCGTAACGGTCACATGCCCACCCGGTGTACTCTGCAGCTTCTGAAACACAAAGTAGCCGATGACAGCCACCACAAATATAATTACCAGTAATAAAATTTCTTTTTTACCGATTTTTTTATCCATAGCTAAGCCCTGCTTCCGATATAATAGAATCCTTTACATTCATCCAGACGTACTGGAATGATCTGACCGATCAGTTCCTCGCCTCCCGGGAAATGTACTACACTGTTGTTTCCCAGACGTCCGGTCAGTAAATGCTCATCCTGGTGGTTGATACTCTCTACCAGTACATCCTGCACCTGCCCGGTCAGACGTGCGGATTTCTCAGCTGCAATCTCCTGCACTTCCCTCAGCAGACGGTCAAAACGCTCTTTTACCACGTCTTCCGGTACCTGATCCTCCATTTTTGCAGCCGGAGTACCGGTACGTTTGGAGTAGATAAACGTAAATGCACTGTCATAACGTACTTTGCGAACCACGTCCATAGTCTCCTCAAAGTCTTCCTCTGTCTCTCCCGGGAATCCCACAATGATATCTGTGGTCAGTGCGATATCCGGAATAGCAACACGAATCTTATCTACCAGTGTCAGATACTGCTCTTTGTCATAATGTCGGTTCATGATATTCAACAAACGGCTGCTGCCGGACTGTAACGGCAAATGCAGATGTCTGCAGATTTTCTTTGATTTTGCCATCACTTCGATCAACTCATCAGACAGATCCTTCGGGTGAGAAGTCATGAAACGGATCCGCTCCAGACCTTCGATCTGCTCAATCTGCTCCAACAGCTGTGCAAAAGTGATTGGCTGCTCCAGATTCTTTCCGTAAGAATTTACGTTCTGTCCCAGAAGCATAACTTCCACAACGCCGTCTGCCACGAAAGATTCAATCTCTCGAATGATTTCTCTCGGCTCTCTGCTGCGCTCACGGCCTCTGACGTAAGGTACGATACAGTAGCTGCAGAAATTGTTGCAGCCAAACATGATGTTGACACCGCTCTTGAAACGGAATTTACGCTCTGATCGGTATTTTCCCATACATCAACAACCATCTTTTTATTTTCAATGGACTGCACCAGCAGCTCTGCAAATTTAAAGATATTGTGTGTGCCAAAGATCAGATCTACAAAACGGTAGCTCTGTTTGATCTTTTCTACTACTTTCTCCTCCTGCATCATACAGCCGCAGAGTGCGATCATCATATGTGGATTTTTCTTTTTGTATCCGTGCAGATAACCCAGACGTCCGTATACTTTATTATTTGCATTTTCACGTACCGTACAGGTATTATAAATGACAAAATCCGCATCTTCTGATTCAGACTCCTGATATCCGATGGCATTTAAAATACCGCATAACTTTTCGGAATCACGGGCATTCATCTGACAACCAAAGGTATTGACACAGAAAGTCATTTTTCTTCCGGCTT
>CABRZK010000027.1 GCA_902475415.1 uncultured Eubacterium sp. | reverse complement strand
ATCTTGAAATGCATATTTTTGAAAATGCAGATGTAGACTGGTTACATTGCATTGCAGCTCATCGAAAGAAAAAAATGTTTATCGAAGTTGAACGTGAAATGGCGAGGTATGATATCATTTCAGGAAAGATTGCGGCACAGATTTAGCAAGTGAAGAACTTCAATGAAGCCAGTGAAATCATGTCTTCACAAAAAGTTCACAAAAAATCAGCACTCGACTCTTGACATGGCTAATAATAGGTGCTATAGTACAACTAGAACAAAGGAAGAGAGATAAAAGGAACAAAGAAAAGTTCCGAAGATCTCAAATCTGATTGCTCAGGTAAACAACACTTCGGAATTCTCCGAATGTGCAGATAATAAATTTAATTACTGAAAGGAGTAATGACTTATGATGATGCCTAGTATTTTTGGAGAAAACTTATTTGATGATTTTATGAACGACTTTGCATTCCCGGATTTTGGAAATGATATTGAAAAAACACTGTATGGTAAACATGCAAAGAACCTGATGAAGACGGATGTCAAGGATACCGAGAACGGTTATGAAGTAGATATTGATCTTCCTGGATTTAAGAAAGACGAGATCACAATGAAACTGGAAAATGGTACATTGACCGTCAGTGCTGCAAAAGGCCTGGACAAAGACGAGGAGAACAAAGATAAGAAATATGTAAGACGTGAGCGTTATGCAGGCGGCATGAGCAGAAGCTTTTATGTAGGAGATCATGTTGAGGTAGAAGATATTCATCCGAAATATGAGAACGGTATCTTGAGTTTTATCGTTCCAAAGAAAGAGCAGAAAGCAGTCGAAGAGAAAAATAAATTTATCTCCATCGAGGGATAAAAAGAAAAATCAGAATTCGCATTGAACTTTCCCTTAAGTGAATCCCCGGCAGGACAAAAATCCTGCCGGGGATTTTTGTTGCAAGTAGAATATTATTGCTTGCGGAACATATGTTTGCTATAATAAAGTTGGTGCTACACATATGACGTGGTGGCGGTTCGTTTTTGTACGGAGAGTAGAAAGTAGCTCTGTTTTTATCGAATAGATAATCCTTTGCTTTTCAGAGGAAATTTACAACGGAGGACTTACATATGTTAACCATGGGTGACTTAATCGCAGTGATTTCATTGTGTGCGACTTTTTATAGTTTTGGTTACGTGCGTGGCAAACATGATTCCAGGACGAAAAATAACCGCTCATTAAGACTTGGCCGGTACTTAAAAGCGGTTATCTTATAACAGTTTTTTTGTAATCAATCAGGTGAACCGTCAACGGTAGCACCTTTTTCATTAGTATAGTATCATTGACAGTATAAACTGTCAAAAAAATAAATCTTTTTCTATTAACTATTTTTTGAAAGGACGGGCTCATGAAATTTTTTCATTTATCGGATCTGCACATTGGCTTGAAGCTGATGAACCGAGACCTGCGGGAAGATCAGGAATATATATTACATCAGATTACGGAACTGGCGGTGCAGGAACAACCGGATGCGCTGGTGATCGCCGGTGATATTTATGACAAAGCCGTGCCATCGGCGGAAGCAGTGGAAGTGTTGGATCATTTTATTGCGGAACTGACGGAAGCGCTTCCGAAAATGGTCATTATGATGATCAGCGGCAATCACGACAGTGCCATTCGTGTCAATTGTTATCGCAGCGTGCTGGCAAGACAGAATCTCCACATGATTGGGACCCCGTCGGTCAGGCCGGAAGAATTTATAGAAAAAATAGTATTGCAGGACGCATATGGTCCGGTCAATTTTTATCTGCTTCCCTTTGTAAAACCTTCCATGGTGAAGCAGGTTGTGGGGACGGATGAGAATGGAAATAATCTTTCTTATGACGAGACGATCCGGCATCTGATGGAACGGGAAGAGATTGATACGTCGGAGCGAAATGTATTCGTCAGTCATCAGTTTTACCTTCCTTCTGGCAAACAGGCGGAAGAGGTGGAGCGGATGGATTCGGAAATCCGTACCGTTGGAAATATCGATGAAGTGTCTGCAGAGGTGCTCCAGATTTTTGATTATGCGGCATTGGGACATATTCACAAACCAATGAAAGTGGGGAGTGCATATTATCGCTATTGCGGAACGCCGCTGGCATGTTCCATCAGTGAAGCAGGGCAGGAAAAAGGCATTATAGAAGTGGAACTGGGAGAAAAAGGACAGGTACAGACACGGGTACTTCCGTTACAGCCGTTGCGTCAGATTAAAGTATTAAAAGGCACGACAGAAGAAGTACTGGAGCAGGCATGTGAAGATTATGTATCGGTGACACTGACGGATCAGCCGGATTTTGACACCCAGGATCGTGTGCGGGCAGCCTTTCCCTATCTGCTGGAAATCCGACGGGAGATGCTGATGCAGCGTGATTATGCGAGGGCAGTAAAGGCGCAGGAAAAACTGGATCCCTTTGCACTTTGCTGTTCGTTTCTGGGAGATGCGTCAGAGGGCGAAAAAGAGATTTTGCAGGATGTGATTAACCGGGTATTTACAGGAGGCGAGTCAGAATGAAACCATTAAAATTAACGATGCAGGCCTTTGGCTCTTACGTGACACCGGGAACGATTGATTTTCAGAAACCGGAGCAGAATCTGTTTCTGATCACCGGTGATACCGGAGCCGGAAAAACCACCATTTTTGATGCCATTGTATTTGCCCTGTACGGGGAAGCCAGTTCCGGCATGAACCGAAAAAGCGGAAACGAACTGCAGAGTCAGTACGCCGATCCAGGGCTGGATCCTTTTGTGGAATTAACTTTTTCAGAAGGGGAAGGCACTACGCAGCAGATTTACACGGTGCGTCGTACGCCACGTCATATCCGACCGTTGAAACGTGGAACAGGAACGAAAGAAGAGAAAGAAACGGTGTCACTGACGATGCCGGATGAGACAGAGTTTTCCCAGAATAAAAAGGAAACGGATGAAAAGCTGGTGGAGATTCTGGGACTGACCAAAAATCAGTTTATGCAGGTTGCCATGATCGCTCAGGGAGAATTCATGGAATTGCTACGGGCAAAATCCGATGATAAAAAGGTAATTTTCCGGAAATTGTTTAATACGGAGCCATATCAGAAAATCGTAGAAGAACTGGGACAGCGCAGGAAAGAAAAACAGCAGGAAATTGCGAAAATCCGTACGGAATGTCAGACGGAGATCGGACATATTGAGATTCCGGAAGCATATGAGCGTGGAAGTCTGATGCAGGAAATTATGCGAAGAATCATAAAATCAGAACGGTTTCGTGTGACAGATATGGAACAGCTTTTACAGGAACTGAAGCTGTTGTGTGATGATCTGAAGGAAAAACAGCAGAAAACAGAGGTGCAGGTGAAAACAGCGGAAGAAGAGCGTGGGCGCAGACAGGATGCATTTGTCCGGGCAACGCAGCTGCAGCAGGCGTTTGAACAATTAGAGCAGGCAGAACTGACATTGCAAACCTGCGAAGCTAGTGCAAAACGGATGCAGGAACAGGAAGTGTTGGTTCGTCAGATTCGCAGTGCCTGTGATATCCAGGGAAATTTTGGACGTGTACAGGACAGTCAGAATGCGGTGAATCAGACAAAAAAGGCGCTGGAGCACATTGAAAAACAACTTCCGGAGCTGAAACGTCAGATGCAGGAACTGTCCGAAGAGGAAAAAAGAGCAGATGCACAGCAGAAAGAAAAAAACGAAAGTTACAATCGGGTGTCAGAACGCGTGGCACAGGCATTAATGGTTTTTAAGGAGATAGAAGAAGCACAGACTGCGATTCTGGAGAAAACAGCACAGGAAAAAACAGCGCAGGAAGAAGTGGCAGCAGTGCAGGTACAGCAGGACCAGTTGAAGGTGCAAATTCAGGTCTGGAAAGGGATAGAGATCGAGAAAAAAGATGCGCCAACAAAGCTTGTTTACTGGCAGAATCAACAAAAAGAGGCCGAAGAACTTGCTTCGGAAGTGAAAGAAGCAGACAGACTGCATAAGGAATGGAAACGACAGTGCAATCAGGTTACAAAGGCACAGAAGGAGTTTCGTGAGGCAAGTGAACAATATCAGGAGATACACAGCCATTATGAGGCAATGCGGCAGATTTTTTTCAACATGCAGGCAGGACTCATTGCCAGAGAGCAGTTAAAACCGGGAGAACCATGCCCGGTGTGTGGCTCTCTGGATCATCCTTCCCCCTGCGAGCTTGCGGAAGAACACAGCGAGATTACGAGAGAAAAACTGGATATGATCAGTGCCGATATGGAACAATTGCGTGCTGAACAGGAAAATTGTGCTGCACAGGCGCATGCAGCAGGTGAACTGGCAAAAGAAAAAGAACAGCATGCACAGAACGCCATGGAAAAACTGTTTGGTCACATGCAGGAACAGCTTTCGGAAATCCCGGAGACCATGGAACTTGCACTGGTAGAAGCAGTGGTAAAAGACTGGAAAAATCAGTTGAAGGAAGAGGAAAAGCTGCGAAACGCAGACGTGGCGGCTTTGGAGGATGCACAAAAGAAACTGGAAGATGCAGACAAAACAGGGACACAGTTAGAAGAAAAATTACAGAATGTCCGGAAGAGACAGCAGAAACTGACGGTAGAACTGGAAGGACAGCGGGCAGTGCTGGATAAGCTGATAAAATCCCAGACCTACGCATCCAGAGAAGTGGCACAGGAGGAGCTTTCGCAGGCAACACAGGAAAAGAAGCAGGCAGATGCCGCTTATAAAAAAGTGCATGAACAGGCGGCAAAGGCAAAAACGGCGTTAGATGAGACAGAGGCATTGCAAAAGCGCTATACAGAAGAGATTCCGCTTCAGGAAGCACAGTACAGACAGCGGCAGTCTGTCTATGAGGCTCTGATGTCAGAATATAATCTGACGGAAGAAAACTGGAAACGGTTCGTGGAGCAGTATCATTTAAAAGATGCAGAGAGACTGCAGGAAGAAATCAGTACCTACAAAGAGACAATCGCCCGGGCAAAGGGAATCTGTACTTCGGCAAAAGAACAGATCGGAGAGCAGGAGAAGCCGGATCTGGACCGTTTAAAGCAGGAGCGTGATACTGCGGAACAAAGCTGTCAGGAGAAGCAGACAGAACTTGAAGAGTGGAAAGTGTATGTGCGGGCAGATTGTGGAACCTATGATATTCTGAAACCGAAAATGGATGACCGTGCGCAGATTTTAACGGAGCATCAGCAGATCAACGAATTGTACAACCGTCTGGCAGGAAATGTCAGCGGTTCCAGGATGGATCTGGAGACCTTTGTGCAGCGGCAATATCTGGAAAAAATACTGTATGCGGCAAACCGCCGTTTTCTGGAAATGTCAGCAGGGCAGTTTGAACTTCGGCTGTATGATCTGGAAAAAGCCGGGGAAGGCAAAAATCATGGACTGGATCTGATGGTGTACTCAGCAGTAACCGGCAAAGTGCGGGAAGTGCGTACCCTTTCCGGTGGAGAATCCTTTATGGCGGCATTATCCCTGGCGCTGGGCATGGCGGATCAGATACAGGAAAGTTCGGCAGCGATTCATCTGGATGTGATGTTCATTGATGAGGGATTCGGCTCTCTGGATGAAAATTCCAGAAATCAGGCCGTCCGTGTGCTGCAGGAAATGGCAGGCGGAAATAAGCTGATCGGCATTATTTCCCATGTCACAGAATTAAAACAGCAGATTGATGATCAGCTCATCGTAAATAAAGACGAAAAAGGCAGCCATGTCCGCTGGCAGATCAGCTAGTACAACGATTTCTAAATAACTACCATATAGGACTTGTCTTTTTTCACAATTGTGTGATTTCAAAAAAATCCCGCGTTCTATATGGTACTTATTTAAGCAACGTTGTACTAGTTGAAAAAAAGCAGAAATATCGGTATGATAAGAATAATGATGTTATCGGCCAGAAACAGGATGTATGGATGCAAATGTTCAATGAAGAATCGGAACATACGTCCGAAAAATACAGGAGGAAAATAAAGTGAAAGTTTTAATGTTAAATGGCAGTGCAAAAGCAAATGGAAATACCTATCAGTCTTTACTGGAAGTGGGAAAACAACTGGAAAAAGAAGGCATTGAATATGAAATTTTTCAGATTGGCAGTGAGCCGGTAAGAGATTGTCTCGGATGCGGACAATGTTCTGAAAAAGGCTGTGTCTTTGATGATGATAAAGTCAATGAATTTACCGAAAAAGCGAAAGAAGCAGATGGCTTCGTGTTTGGCACACCGGTGTACTATGCACATCCAAGCGGACGGATCATGTCTTTTTTAGACCGTGCATTTTACAGCAGGGGAGCAGCTTTTGCCTTCAAACCGGGTGCTTCGGTGGCAGTTGCCCGTCGTGGCGGTACGACAGCATCTTTTGATGCTATGAATAAATATTTTGGAATCTGTCAGATGCCTGTGGTCGGATCTACTTACTGGAATCAGGTGCATGGAAGAATGCCGGGAGAAGCAGTGCAGGATGCGGAAGGTATGCAGACCATGCGTAATCTGGCCAGAAATATGGCATGGATGCTGAAATGCTTTGAGGCAGGAAAGGCAGCAGGTGTGGCATTACCACAGACAGAACGGGAGCATATGACAAACTTTATCCGGTAAAGCACGTAAAATTGATAAGAGGGGTAGCAAAAATGGAACATACCAATCTGCAACTGGCAGATATTTGTGATGTATCACAATTTTATAAGATGGTAGAAGACTGGAGCAACGCCACGGGAATGTCTGCTATACTGACAGATAATAAAGGGAAAGAAACGCTGAAATGTTGGGGAAAGTCATTGTTTTGCTGGAAAATTCTGAACAGTAATGCTGGATATGAGGCCTGTTGTGCATGCATGGATTCCGTGACACAGGGAGTAGAAATTTGTTATGCGGGTGCCTGCCATTTTGTAGTGCCTCTGATTTTACCAGATGGTATATTTTTAGGAAAAATAGTAGCTGGTCAGACATTGCTGGAAGAAATTCCGGATAGCACGGTATGTGCAAATTTGAAAAAAATTGGAATTTCAGAAAAAAAGACACGCCAATTGATCGCAAACAGTGAAAAGAAGAAAAAAGAGAATGTAGACAGTGCATATGCGCTCCTGGACTCTATGGTAAAGTCTTTTACAGAAAAAAGTTACTATATATGGAAAGCCGGAGAAGATATCAGAAAAGCATATGATGAGCGAAACTCTGCACTTTTGCATGCGGAAATGCAGCGCAGACAAATTCATAACGAAATAGAAGACATGCTGGCTGGGACAGACATGGGAATGTGGACACTTGTATTTAAAAATGACAGAGAGCCACGTCTGTATGCAGATAAAACAATGAACCGCCTGCTCGGAACAACGGAATTACTCAGTGCGGAAGAGCGGTACAACAAGTGGATTGCAGGTGTTCCGGAAGAAGAGAAAGAGGCTGCAAATGCTTATCTGAAGCAGATAAAATCGGAAGGCAGAGCGGAGATTATATATAAATGGCAACATCCGACGAAGGGGCAGATGTATATTCGCTGTGGCGGAGTGCGTGATTACAATTATGAAAGTGGAATAAAAATTCGTGGTTATCATCAGGACATTACCGTGCAGCAGACAGCAGAAGAAGTGCACAAAGAAAAATTGCGGGAGCAGTATTCTGTGATTGAGGCGATCAGCAGCAGTTATCAGGTAGTCTGGTTATATGATCTGGTGAAAAAAACATTAAAAATAATCCGTCAGGCGGAAGAATTGAATCACCCGGCAGAAAAGGCAGAATATGACGCAAGAACCGCAATTGACAATGTGATAGCAGAATGTGTGGAAAAAGAAGACCAAGAGGAAATGAGACAGTTTTATGATCTGGATAAACTGTCAGAACGTTTGCAGAAAGAAACGAGTGTCAGCAGAGACTTCCGGGATACAATCATGGGATGGTGTCGGATTATTGCAGTACCGGAAGATTGCCAGCCAGGTGCAAAACCGCAGAAGATTATGATTGGTATTCAGCGAATTGATGAAGAAAAACGTAAGGAACTGAATGCACAGAAACTGCTCTCAGAGGCATACGAAGAAGCAAAACGTGCAAATGTAGCCAAGACTGAATTTTTAGCGCGCATGTCTCATGATATTCGGACGCCGATGAATGGAATTATGGGTATGTCCAAAATAGCACAAAAGTGCATTGATGATAAAAAGCGTGTCAGGGACGCTCTGGTGAAAATCGATCAGGCTGGAAAACAGCTGGAAATGCTGATCAATGATGTATTGGATATGAGCCGCCTGGAAAGTGGAAAAACAGAGCTGACATATGAAAAGTTTGATATAAAAAATGTGCTGAATAACAATTGCTCACCAATTCACATAATGGCTCTGGAACATCAGGTGAAGTTGCTGGGACCACATGTGGAAATCATGCATCGAAATCTGGTGGGAAGTCCATTACATGTCCAACGTATTCTGCTCAATATTTTGACGAATGCGGTGAAATATAATAAACCGGGTGGAACAGTGGAGGTGTGGCTGAATGAACTACCGATCGATCAGAATCATTCCCGGTTTGCGTTGAAAATTGTAGATACAGGAATTGGCATGAGCCAGGAGTTTTTACAGCATATTTTTGAACCATTTTCCAGAGAACATCCGGATGCAGGAACGAATTATCAGGGAACCGGTCTGGGCATGGCAATTACAAAAGAGATTGTGGATCTGATGGGTGGAACGATAAAAGTAGAGAGTGAGGAAAATGTTGGCTCTGTATTTTATGTAGATATACCATTTGAGATATGTGAAGAAGCAGATACAGAGTTTCCGGAGAAGCTGCCTGAACAGCCGATTCGGTTAGAGGGAATGAACATTCTCCTGGCAGAAGATAATGAACTGAATATTGAAATTGCCAGATTTATTCTGGAAGATGCAGGAGCAAAAGTCTGGATCGCACATGATGGTCAGGAAGCAGTGGATTTATGGAAAAAAATGCCGGAGAAAAACTTTGATGCAATATTGATGGATATTATGATGCCACGAATGGATGGATTGCAGGCGACAAGACGGATTCGTGAAGATTCACGTTCAGATGCGAAGAAGATCCCAATTATTGCGATGACAGCCAATGCATTTGCTGAGGATATCAGAAGATGCAAAGAGGCCGGGATGAATGAGCATTTATCGAAACCACTGGATATTCAGAAATTGTATCGGATGATGAGACAATGCCTGAAGGGAACGAAGAATTAATTTGTATTTCAAAAATCGAAATTTAAGGAGAAGCACAGATATGGCAATTTTGGGAATAGACCTTGGAACGACGAATTCACTGGGGGCTGTTTACAGAAATGGAAAAGTTGAGTTAATCCCCAATCGTTTTGGCTCATTTCTTACGCCGAGTGTTGTGAGCGTAATGGAAGACGGGACAGTTGTGACCGGTCAGATCGCAAGGGAAAGACTGATTACACATCCTGAGACTACGGCAGCTTCTTTCAAGAAAAATATGGGAACAGAACAGAAATATACGCTTGGAGGAAAGACTTTTTTACCGGAAGAACTTTCTGGATTTATTGTCAGTTCTATTGTGGCAGATGCTAAATCTTATCTTGGGGAAGAGATTGAGGATGTCATCATTTCTGTTCCGGCGTATTTTCACGATAAACAGCGTGTTGCGACGAAACGCGCCGGGGCACTGGCAGGAGTAAACGTCAGAAGAATTGTCAATGAACCCAGTGCTGCTGCACTGGCATCATATTTTGATACGCAGTCAGAACAGCTTTTTCTGGTGTTTGATTTCGGTGGTGGAACCCTGGATGTTTCTATCGTGGACTGTTTTGACACGATGGTGGAGATTCTGGCGGTTTCCGGGGATAATCATCTGGGCGGCGATGATTTTAATGAAGCAATTGCGGAAGGTTTCTTAAAAGAGCATCAGCTGTCTCGAAAAAATCTCAGCGAAACGGCGTATGCAATCCTGTTGAGGCAGGCGGAAAAATGTAAGATTGCGTTGTCGGCAGAACATGAAGTAAAGATGACGGCTGTGATTGACGGTCAGACATATCAGAGTACTTATACCAATGAGCGTGTGATGCGGGAGAGCTCTGCAGTATGGAAAAGAATTCAGAATGTGTTGAAACATGCATTGCGTGACAGCCGGGTTGAACTGGAAGAAATAGATGCGGTGATTCTGGCTGGTGGCTCAGGAAAAATGTCTCTGGTACAGTCTTATATGGAACAGTTGTTTGATCAGACACCAATGGTCACCGGATTCAGTGATCAGCTGATTGCCCGCGGCCTCGGAATTGTATGTGGCGTTATGGAACGAAAAGCAGAAGTGCGGGACTATATTCTGACAGATATATGTCCATTTACGCTTGGTACAGGGGTACACAATGCGACAGATCCTTCCCATTCGTATATGAGCGCTATCATTGAGCGGAATACGGTGTTGCCCTGCTCGCGTGCACAGCGTTTTTATACAGTAACTGATTATCAGAAATCCGTTACGATTGATATTTTACAGGGGGAAGAACCCTATGCAGAAGACAATATTTCTCTTGGACGTCTGATTGTTCCGATTCCAGCGAAAAAACAGGGGGAAGAGTCCGTAGAGGTTCGTTTTACCTATGATATTAACGGTATTTTGGAAGCGGAAGCAACGGTTGTATCCACGGGAAAGAAAATATCGAAAGTGATATCTCAGAATATGGATGAAAGAGAACTGAAAAAACGCATGCAGCAGCTTGAAAAATTGAAGGTTCATCCGAAAGATATGACAGAAAACCAACTGGTGTTGGAAAAATTGAAAGCATTGTATGAAGAGGCATTGCCGGAAACCAGAGACAGAATCATGTATTATATCCGCAATTTTGAAGCGCTTCTGTCCAGGCAGGATCCGCGCCCGATCAGGCGCTATCGGGAATACCTGGAACAGGCAATGGAATATATGGAATCTTATGATCCTTTTTGGGGAAAATTGGAATTCCCGGATTGGGATGAAGAGGACGACGGGGATTAAAAGAATTTTGAAAGATACATGAGTTTTGGAGGAGAGATGAGTTATGAATGAGACAGAAGCTTATGCTGTTTTACATGTAGCACCGGGCAGTTCGCAGGAAGAAATTAAGGAAGCGTATGCTACATTATCTAAAACATATCATCCGGAGGAATATCCGGATGAATTTCAACAGATACATGAAGCGTATTCTGTATTGCGCAGAAGAAATCGGGGACAGGGAAGTCGAAAGACGGAACATGAGGAAAACGGAGATTTATCTGTATATAACGAGACGCATATGGAACAGACAGAAAGCCGGAATGTGTCAGTAGAAGAAGACCAGGAGGATGTTTCAGGGGAACAGTATGACCAGGAGGATGTTTCAGGGGAGCAGTATGACTTTGAGGATGTCATAGAAGAAAGTGATCGCGAAGATGAACAGCGACTGATTTACCTGATTCAGAAGGCACTGGTTGAAATGGAGATGCTGCTTCAGCCGCAGT
Organism: uncultured Eubacterium sp.; assembly: GCA_902475415.1. GTDB lineage: Bacteria > Bacillota > Clostridia > Lachnospirales > Lachnospiraceae > Eubacterium_I. Next base: position 2,980 of record CABRZK010000027.1, on the reverse strand, counting down.
ATTGTAATAAGCTGAAATTGTTCCAGCAGTTTTTTCAAAAACCGGAGTATCAGAATGCCGTAAAACAGCCTGTATTTATGGGATATTTTGCCGATCTTCTGGCAGATAGCAACTTGAAACCGGCAATTTATGACTGTATCATTGAAGCCTATCGTTTTCGTGGACTGAATCCAAAGGAAATGTACGAGGATGCTGCGAAGCTATATTATGTGCTGGATGAAAAACGTGGAATGCATCCCAAAAAAGGAGGAGCCTGGAAGGCTACTGTTCTGGCGGGTATAGTGGCTGGTATCCGGGCGGGGACACGTTCCACGACAGAGGGGACCACGGCCGGAGATTTCTTCAGTTTGCTGGCGATAGCAGTGATTATTATAGCATTACTTGTGTTTGGATACCGTCAGTTGTATAAGAATCATTCCAGTCTGTTTGCTCAGGCGATTGTTTCTCTGGTATTGACGATATCTCAATTCATCATTCTGATGGGAGATTTTTATGCACCACTGATGGGAACCGGGAACGGAACGATGCTTTCTGTATTTCTGTTTCTTGCAGGTGGAGTCTGGCTGATCGGAGTTGGAATTGCCGCTATCATTAAAAAGATAAAGAGATTATCTGGAAGATAAAAATAGTCAGTCTTTTTCTTAAATAAAAGAAAAAGACTGACAAATTAAAATAAAAATATAAAAATAACAGAAAAGTATTGACAAAAGATGTAAGATGAGTTACTATAATCTCAACAAAAGAACTAAGAAACAGAGGTACAGACCAATGAAATGAGAAGAACAATTTCATAATTTAAGAACAGGAGGTACGGTCCAAAAGGAACATAAGTAATTATTTATAATCTGAGAAAGTTGAAGGTGTAGACAATGAAATTACAGGAAATTCATTAAAAGCCCGGTCGAAGAGAGAATAAATCGATCGGGCTTAAACTTTGTCTGTTTTTATTATTTGTTGTTCAAATGAAACGAGAGAGGCTCGATTTTTATGTGTCCGGTGTCGGGCATTTTGAGCAGCTATATATCTGCAAGAATCATTGCAAAATATCCCCATTCCCAATATAAAGATTCAAAACTGTTTTCCAGATATTCATAGATATCATCATCTTCGTATCCGGTCATGCGTGTCAGAAAAACAATTGCATCACGGATCGTTTCATAATCCAATGTTTTTTCTTCGGATAAGAGCCAGGATAAAAATATTGCATAGCGGATGGCTGCATATTCCATGCCGATCCATTGCATATGAAGAATCATGCTGCTCAGATCACCTTCTGGAAGGAGTAGATCAGAGAAAAATTCATTGGACAGAAATGTCCGGATTAGAGGATTATATTTTTTAAATTCCGGGTGAAAAGTTTTCCATTCTTCCGGCAAATTATAATTACAGGAGCCATCCGATATTTCAGCGGCAAGCTGAAGAAGTGGTGTCAGAAAATCTGCATATAATCCTTCCTTCTGGTAATTGACAGCCAGATCCTGTAAAAGTTCATTACATTCATACAGCATATCTTCCTGCGAAAGCTCCGTCTGAGAAATGGCGGCAGATAACTGAGCGATTGTTTCTGTGGAAAAATAATCCTTCAGCAGTGCAGACGACAGCACAGGCTGATCGGAAAGCTCCAGCAAAATATAAAAACCGGCCATCAGTGCGAGATGCGGGGGATAAGCCTCGTTTTGCAAAAGAGTGATCATGTTATCACGAATTTGAAAAAGCATATATTCTGTGTCATCTACGGAGGAAGAAAAAGACACTTTCGGAAACTGAACCAGTGGGTGAACCTGCCAGAGATCGAGAACGGCAGGACAACCTGGCATCAGCGAACCTTCGATATGATGGGAAAAGGTATGGTATTCCCGGGGAAAATCCGTACAGGTTTTGGAAAGAACACAGTCTCCATATGTCAGAACAAGTCGGCATAATTTGTTTTCCTGAAGAAATGGACACTTTTTCATCGAATTTAAGGAGATGACACGTTGTTCATCTTTGAAAGAAGTATAGTCAGATAAAGTCTGATATTCTGTGTGCATATGAGCTGGTGGTTTGAGTTCACACCAGTGCGTATAGGTGGTGCCGTCCACTGCAATTTTCCATTCCTGGCAGCAGGTGATGGGGCATTTATCTGCAATACAGATAAAATCTTTGTAATAACTTGGATAGTACGTATTCATAATCATTAGTCCTCGTAGAATTAATACTTGTTGTTAATATCGGAAACATTTTCCACTGTTACTTATTTAAGAAATACTGTGCTGGAATGTCTGACTGTTCAGAATTCTGCTGGGAAAGTGTTTCGGAATACATTTATATTTCGGTATTGTAACATGAAAATGCGATTTTTAGCAATTCTGATAGAGATCCAGTGATCAATCACAGGAATGAATGGAGAAAAATGCAATCACAGTAGAAAAAATACTTGCATAGTGTAAAAATGCGTGGTAAATTTACTTACTAGAGATAATTACTAATAGTAATTAAAAGAAAGAGGTGAAAGATTATGACGGAACAGATGCTGGCGAAATTGCTGGATGCCTGCTTTGTTGCCAAACGTGTGACAGAGAGTATGCTTGAACTCCCGGCAGGAATGAAACCAAGGCATATACATGTGTTGAATGCTATTAATGAAAAAACGAAAAAAGATGGAACCTGTTGTGTCAGTGATGTCAGCACTGCACTGAATATTACAACACCGAGTGTTACAAAACTGATCAATGAGCTAGAAAATAGGCAACTCGTTGAGAAGCGGTGTGGTAAACAGGATCGCAGAAGTATCCTGCTTTATTTGACCGAATAAGGACAGAAACTGGAACAGCATTACGTGACAGAATATCACCGGGAATGGTGTAAAGGATTGCAGGAAGTGACGGATCAGGCAGCTTGTGAAGTAATAAGAATTTTGAATCTTTTATATGAAACTGTACCGAAGGAGCAAAAAAGAGATGGAAAATAGTAGTGTGGATTTTTCAAAAGGGGAAATTAT
>CABRZK010000026.1 GCA_902475415.1 uncultured Eubacterium sp. | reverse complement strand
AATCTGATGTATGATAGACTTGAAAAAATGGTTAAGAAAAAGCAAAAAAGAAAGCAGAAAATTCGGATCTTAAATAAAAAGGAAGACTGAAAAACTATGAAAGTAAACGTAGTCAATGGATTTTCAGATCATCCGACAGGCGGAAATCCGGCGGGAGTTGTGTATTTAAGTAAAGAGCCATACCCAGATAAACAGAGTGCTCTGAGCGAAGATACAGATTCCGGTCGGATTCATCTGTCTGTGGATCAGATGCAGAAGATTGCAGCAAAGCTGCATTTTTCGGAAACCGCCTTTATCAGGCGCTTAAGTGACAGAAAATTTTCTATCCGATATTTTACTCCGGCAGCGGAAGTACCTCTGTGCGGTCATGCGACCATCGCATCGTTCGCCTATTTATATCAGACGGGGGTAATCGATGACGGGGTGTATGAACTTGTGACAGCAGAAGCAGAGCTTCCGGTAGAAGTTTCAGAAGGAATTATCTGGATGGAGATGGATCATCCAAAACTGGAACAGCAGCTGGATGAAAAAAATGTAGAGAGAATATGCAGGGCATACGGTTTTACCAGCAATGTTTTGGATGATGCACTGGAAGTACGCATTGTAAAATCGGGTTTAAGAGATATTCATATGTGTGTCAAAAGCAGAGAAAGTCTGTTGCGGGCAGTACAGGATGAGAATGAAATTCGTAAAATATCAGAAGAACTGGGTGTAGTAGGTGTACATATGTCCTGTCTGAATTTACAGAATAATAATGAGAATAACACGGAACATAAAATAATCCGTGTAGATTCAGGGGCAATACCGGAACAGAAGATCAGGGAACCTATCGGTCATGATGCAGAGAAGATTACAGCATATTGCAGTAATTTTGCTCCGTTGTATGAAATCCCGGAAGAATGTGCCACAGGAACATCCAATGGCGGACTGACCTGGTATCTGTATCAGAAAGGGCTGATTCAGGAAAATCAGATGAACTGCTTTTTGCAGGGAGAACATATGAACCGTCCATCAAAGATTTATACAAAAGTAAAAACAGAACATGGAAATCCGACCGTCTGGGTCGGAGGAAGTGGCGTGATTTGTGAACAGGACAGGATAATTAAAATCTAAATAAATGACAGGTTAAGCAAGTATGAAAAGAACGTACCGGGGAAATTATTTTCCGGGGGCGTTCTTTTTTACTATTGGAACAGTATGTCCAAAATGATCATGCAGAGTATGGAAAGCAACGCCCAGACTGTCTTTCTGAACAGCTTACATTACAGCATTTTGATGTGTATGATTGACGAACAGGCATTGATTGCTTAGTGCTAACATACGCTATTTTAAATAAAAAAATCGGGAGAGGTATCATTGGAAGATGAAAAATGCAGGGAAATCATCTATTCAAATGATTATTATGATCTGATTCTGGATTATATCGGGGGATATCCCCTGGGAGATCCGGAATGTATTCTGCGGGTAGATGATACTTATGATATCGGTTTTTACAGCAGGGAACGTTCACCAAAGCTGAATCTGCAGGATTATCCGTATCTGACAATTCCACACTGCCTGATGCCGATGGATATGACGGCGCTGGATGTCAGCGGTATTTTACGGCTGCAAAATCCGGCAGCACTGGATCTGCATGGACAGGGTGTGCTGGTTGGATTTGTAGATACCGGAATTGATTATGAACATCGGGCTTTCCAAAATGAGGACGGTACGACCCGGATTCTTGGTATCTGGGATCAGACCAGGAGTGAGGGAACAGCTCCATCGGGGATGTTGTATGGAACGTTTTACGGGGAAGAAGAAATTAATATTGCATTGCAGTCAGAAAATCCGAGAGAAATCGTTCCTGAGCAGGATGAAAATGGACATGGTACATTTCTGGCAGGCGTGGCCTGTGGAAGTGCTAATGCGGCAGCTGAATTTTCAGGAGCTGCACCACTGGCAGGCATTGCCATGGTCAAGTGTAAACAGGCAAAACAATATCTGAAAGATTATTATTTTATTCCAGATGGGGTAGAATGCTATCAGGAAAATGATCTGATGATGGGGATTGCCTGGCTGAATCAGTTCGCTTATGAATTGCGGATGCCACTGGTGCTTTGTATTGGCATGGGAGGAAGCCTGGGAAGTCATGCAGGGGAGGAACCATTATCGATTTTGTGTGACGAAATTGGAAGACGCAGACAGCGGGCAGTGGTAGTGGCGGCTGGAAATGCAGCCAACCAGAGGCATCACGAACAACGGACAGATATCGAGCAGGGAAAGACAGAATCGATTGAAATAGCGGTGGAAGAGCGGGTAAAGGGGTTTCAGATGGAACTGTGGACAATGGTGCCGGAACTTTATGAACTATCTGTCATATCACCAACGGGAGAACGGTTTCCAGGAGCAATCGTGCAGCCAGGAGTAAGCCAGGAGTATACCTTTTTATTTGCGCAGACGATGCTGACAGTGGAATATGCGATTGTGGGAACGCGAAACAGTATGCAGCTGATTGCCCTGCGGTTTGAACGGCCGTTGCCCGGAATCTGGACGGTAGAAATACAGGCAGATCTGATTTTGAATGGTACGATATTTTGCTGGCTGCCATTAGCGGAACTATTGAGCGGAAACGTATTTTTTCTACGCTCCAGTCCAGATACAACGATCACACTTCCCGGTATGGCCAGAGTGGCTTTGACGACCGGGGCTTATCAGGCTGTGGGAGGAAGTGTTTATCCGGAATCCGGACGTGGATTTTCCAGCCTGAATCAGGTAAAACCGGACCTGATTGCACCGGGAGTCAACGTCCTGGGACCAACAGCACGAAATCAGTATGAAGTGCGCAGTGGAACCAGCGTCAGTGCTGCATTGACTGCGGGAGCCTGTGCACAGATCTTTCAATGGGGAATTGTGGAAAATAATATACTGTATCTGAATACGACGGATGTGAAAAATTTGCTGATTCGCGGAGCCGGGCGGGAAGCTGAACGTTCTTACCCGAATCCGGTGTATGGATATGGAACCTTAAATGTGTACGAAGCGCTACGGCGTCTGCGGGGAAGTTAAATGTTGAATCAGATCCGTTCTGACAGAATGTTTTCTATATGAACTTTGAGGGAAAGTGATATATAGCTGCAGAAACGAAAAGAATAGGAATTTTCATAAAAAAAGACAGCCAAATCCGAACGGCTGTCTTTTAAGGAGAAGGTATTTTTTACTATGGGGGTAGCAAAAAACTTATAATGTATTGGGGGTTTTTACAGCTATTATAATAGCAAATGTATCCGCATAAGTGTTCACAATCATTTGAAAAAATTTGAAAAAAAATTATGCAATTTATATATCACCAAAAGGTAATCATAGTAAAATACTTGGTTATTGTGTAGCCTGTACAGAAAAATATGGTTTTTTTTGTTGTTTTATCTTATACTGGAAACAAACCAAAAGAACCGAGGTCAGTATAAATGAGACAAAAGATATATGTGGAATGTTACGAAGGACTGAGTGCGCAGATGCTGACAGAAGCCCTGTTACAACTGTTGCCGGAGCAGACCAGGATCAGAGCAACTATAGAACAGCTGCTTGGGGTTCAGTGCTCGAAAGAAGCCAAGCAGATGATGCTGAGAAATTTTCAGAATCAGATCCGGGAGTTTGCGCTGCCGAAAGCGGCTGAAGACCTGTTTGCAAGGGCATATGCAATCTGGCTGAACGCGAAAGCAGAAGTACAGAAGAAGGATGTCAGTGAACTGACATTTTCTGAACAGGATTTTTCCGCTGCTATGGCTATGATGGCAGCAGCAATCTGTATGGAACAATTACAGATTGAGGAAGTAATCTGTCCGGTTATTTACGAAGGATTTGGTCAGATTGATACTGAATATGGAAGTCTGCCGGTACCATTGCCGGAGACATTATACATTTTGATGAATGCCGGTATTGCCCTTCAGATGATGGAACGCAAGGGTGCCTGGGTGACATCAGATGGAGCTGCAATTCTGGCTGCCTGCCGGACGACGGATCGCTTACCGGAAGCTTATTGTATTAAAAAACAGGGAGTTGGAAATGGAAAGGCATCGGATGGTGAGGCGGCGAGACTGCGTGTGATGCTCCTTGAGACAGAGCAGGAGAAAAAAGAAGTCGTACCAGTATCGGTACATTCCATTTCAAAATCCGGAAAAAACAACGATGTAAAGCCAAAGGAAGATAACATAGAAGCCAGACGCCGGAAACGTTCGCAGCAGCATGTGACTGACAGTGGGGATAAAATCTGCAAACTGGAATGTAATCTGGACGATTGCAGTGGAGAAATCCTTGGCTATACCATGGAACGCCTGATGGATGAGGGCGCACTGGACGTATGCTATCTGCCAATTTATATGAAGAAAAACCGTCCGGCGTATCTGCTGACTGTTCTGTGTCGACCGACGGATCAAAGCAGAATGGAACAGATTATTTTTGCAGAGACAACGACCATCGGAATCCGTCGTCAGATGATGGAACGTACGGTCCTTCCACGTAAGGTGGAAAAGCAAAAAAGTTCCCTGGGGGCGGTAACCGTCAAACGTATGATACAGGAAAACGGAGAAACTGTGACTTTGGAATATGAGACAATTGCAGCAATCGCACGGAAAACAGGGTTACCATTTCGTGAAGTGTATCGCTGCATAGAACTGGAACTTTTTGGCAAGAATAAAAAAGGAGAGGATAAATAATGATCTATCTGGGATTGATTGCAGCGATCTGTCTGGCAGAAGCAATAATTCGCCGTCATATCAACAGAAACTTTACACCGTCAGACCGCAGGATGGTGTGCAAAAATCATATTGTATTTCGCAAATATCATAATGCGGGAATGGCAAATGATACATTGGAAAAACGCCCGGCACTGGTGAAGGGAATCGGAGTAGGGGTGGTGAGTCTGATTACCCTGACCTTTCTGCTCGCTATGACAATGAAAGGGAAAAAAACGTTGAAAGCAGCACTGGCGCTGATCCTTGGTGGTGGGCTAGCCAATCTGATAGAACGTTTTATGCACGGATATGTGACGGATTATATTCAGTTTCAGATTCCGGTTCCTGTGATTCGGAAATTTATTTATAACATAGCGGATTTATGTATTTTTGCGGGGACAGCAATTTTGTTTTTACGGGAAGTATGGAATGTGAAATAAAAAAGATATGAAATAAAAAAGATATGAAATAAAAAGGAGCCGGTTCTAATCGACCGGCTCTGCTGCAATCTGATTTTGACGTAAAAAGACCTGAACAAGGCGATCCCATTCCTGTTCCAGAGACTTATCCAGAGAAAAAAGACGGTAGGAAATACCTGTAGTACAGAGGAGTGTATCGTTTTTGTAAGTGAAATGCAGATACATGCCGCTGATATCTTCTGTGGAAAAGCCGGTTCCGGATCGGGAAATTGTTTTTTCCTGATTTTTTGGTGACAGCAAAAAGACAAATTTGAAAAACAATGGCTTCTTTTTGCCCTGCATCAGCTTGAGACAATTTGGACGAAGCAAAGCAAAGGGAAGATAGGAAAGATTTTGTAAATGTAATTCTTCCAGTTCTTCCGGTTCGTAGTAATCCGGGTGAAACGAGCCATCGATGTTGTAAGTGGCAGCCTGAGTGATAACTGCTTCCTGAAGCAGAAAATGGTCACACATACCGTCCCTTAAAAGTTTATTAATAAAAGTACCGATTTCGGTTATTTTTAATGCAATCATGCAGAATCTCCTGTTCACAAAAATGTGCAATTATGATATGATAATCATTCAGATTTAGTTATATTATAAAAGTGAAAATAGAAAAAAGCAATAACAGATATTTTGTTACAGGCGTTCGACTTGATTGCAGAAAGAATGGGGAATTTTGAGTGAAAAAAAGAAAGTATAAAGGTGTTGTAAAAAGGCTGCTTACGCTGGTAATCACAGTCGGCATAATCATGGGAGCTGTCGGTTGTGGCACGCAGAGCCAGAATGTCGCTGACCGCATGGAAGATATGATGACCGGCAATCATCCGCTTCAGGTAAAAACGGTTTCCCAGGACAAATATGCGTACAATACGCTGGATGATAAGACGAAGCTTGTCTATGATGAAATCCTGTATGCGATTGTTCATCGGGAAAAGCAGGTGCAGCTGGCGACAACGGATATTGAAGAAATGGAGCTGGCGTATCTGGCAGTGCGCTATGATTATTGCAATCTGTTCTGGCTGGGACAGTTTTCCTATGTGACATATAACCGGGATGACCAGATTACCGCCATCGAGATTACGCCGGAATACAGCATGACGGAAGCACAGCAGAAAGAAACGCAGAAAAAAATTGATGAAGAAGCGGATCGTATGCTGGCAGATGCACCAGAGGATGGCACGGATTATGAAAAAGCATTGTATGTATTTCAGACGCTGATCAAAGAAGTGGATTATGTGGAAGATTCAGAAGATAACCAGAATATTATCAGTGTATTTCTGAACCATGAAACAATCTGTCAGGGGTATGCTTATGCGACTCAGTATTTGCTGGAAAAACTGGGAATTTCCTGTACTACCGTAATCGGAAATGTCAGTGACGGACCACATGCATGGAATCTGGCCAGGCTGGATGGGGAATATTATTACATCGATACCACATGGGGCAATTCCCAGTATCTTTCCAGGCAGTCAGAGCAGAAAGAGGCAGTACTTTCGAAATATGTAGATTACAATTATTTTGGCGCAACGACAGCAGATATTATGGAGTCTCATACACCGGACAGCAGAATTCCACTTCCGGAATGCACCGATACAGCGGATAATTATTATGTTCATGAGGGACGTTATATTACAGAGTGGAATCCGGATACGGTAGGAACAATTTTCAGACATTCCTATGAAGCAAAAGAGGACATGGTTCAGATTAAATTTGCAAGTGTGGATTTATACGAACAGGCGATGCAATATTTCGTGGAGGAATATGGAATTGCCAGTTACTGTCCGGGACTTAGCAGTTTTCGATATATGGAGGACATGGAAGGCTGCGTGCTTTTTATTGCCTTTGACTACTGAAAAAATTAAAAACATGTATTTTTGATATCTTTAATCTGGAAGAAAATCATGCGAAAAATTTCGAAAGCGGATAAAATCATACAAGAAAAATAAAAAAGGAAGTACAAGATACAATGGGGAAAAAATTAAATCTGTCTCATAATCTGATGGGTTGCAGACTGGATAACTGGATTCGATTAAAACGGAGTAATCCGATCACAGATGAGAATAAAGGACAGGCACGACTGATCACAGCGGTTTCTTCTGTGCTGGCAATTCCGGCATTTCTGGAATGGCTGGTATTCTATGTGCCCATCAAACGGACAAAAATCAAAAAGGATCCGGTGTATATTGTCGGTTACTGGCGTTCCGGCACGACATTTCTGCAAAATCTGCTGACCAGAGATCCACAGTTTGGATGGTTTGATCCGGTAAGAACAGTCACTTTCAGTAATTGTATTTTTATGAAAGGCATTATGGCGAAAGCGCAGAAGAAACTGCTGCAGGGCGCCCGCCCGATGGACAATCTGGAATACACGCTGGATCTGCCGATGGAAGAAGTGTTTGCTCAGGCAACCATTTCCACCCAGGCAATCAGCCATATGCTGGTATTCCCGGATGGTGGCAAAGGTGTGAAATACATTGAGACAGCATTTATCGATGAGCAGGATGAAAAAAGACAGCAGGAATGGCGCAAAGCATATGATTATATTCTGAAAAAGGTAACCTATCTGTACGGCGGCAAGCAGTTACTCCTGAAGAGTCCGGAGAATACATGCAGAATCGGTGCATTGAAAAAATGCTACCCGGGCGCCAAATTCATCAATATTTATCGAAATCCATATACGGTTGTCATGTCTACCATCAATATGTTTACCAAGGAGATGGAGCTTTTCTGTCTGAACGAGCCTGCATCACATCAGGTCATCGAAGATGTGACGATCGATCTGTTTGAACGCATTTACAAAAAAGCATTCCGGGAACTGGAAGAGATGCCGGCAGAGAATCATATTGATATCAAATATGAAGATTTCTGTAAAAATCCGGAAGGATATGTAAAGCAGATTTATGAACATCTCGGTATCGATGGATATGAGGAGGCAAAACCATACTTTGACGCATATCTGGAAAGCCAGAAAAATTATAAAAAGAATAAATTTGAGCTGACTCCGGAACTCAGGGACAAGATTAATGCGAAACTTGGATTTTATTTTGAACATTACGGATATGAGATGCAGAAATAATACATTTAGTGATGCAAAATGCCGGTAAGTGGTGTATACTCAGTGTATAGAGCTTTTGATTTCAGAAAGCGGGAAAGGAGAATTTCATTATGGAAAAAATTAGTGACAGCATGAAAAAAATCTTATTAGCAGGTATTGGTGCAGCAGCTACGACAGCAGAGAAATCCAAAGAAATCCTGGATGATCTGGTAAAAAAAGGTGAGCTGACAGTAGAGCAGGGGAAAGTGCTGAATGAAGAACTGAAGCATAATGTAAAACAGACTTTCAAAAAAGATGAGGAGCAGGATCCGACCGATGTATTAAAAGGCATGACTCCGGAGCAGATTGCTGCATTAAAAGAGACAATCGCAAAGATGGAGACTGAGAAAGCAGAAGATGCGGTTGAAGAGGCTCCGGCTGAAGAAGAATAATCTATGAGTGAAAAAGAAACAAATGGAACCCGTTTAAAGGAAATAATTTCAGTCATACACAAACATCAAATTGCCAGGGGTGTGACACCTGAAAAATTACGTCTGATCCTGGAAGATCTTGGCCCAACTTATATTAAGCTGGGCCAGATTATGTCCATGAGGTCGGATATTTTTCCAAAAAAAATCTGTGATGAGTTCATGCGGCTTCGTTCTGAAGTGACACCGATGCCTTTCGAAGAAGTGCGGGAAGTCATTGAACATGCGTATGGAACTTCACTGGAAGAAGTATTTGCGGAATTTCAGGAGACACCGATTGGATCTGCATCCATCGCACAGGTGCATAAGGCAAAACTGAAAAGCGGTGAGACCGTGGTCGTGAAAGTGCAGCGACAGGGCATTTATGAAACGATGTCCCGGGATATTGCCTTTTTACACCGGGCGGTTAAGCTGATGCCCCCAATTAATATGGCGGGACTTGTGGATATGAATCAGGTGCTGGATGAAATGTGGGTAGTGGCGCAGGAAGAAATGAACTTTCTGGCGGAAGCGGCCAATATGGAAGAATTTGCGCGCCTGAATAAAGATGTGGCATTTGTGACGAGCCCGATGCTGTATCGGGAATATACGACCACACAGGTGCTGGTGATGGAATACATTGACGGCATTGGTGTGGATGAAAAAGATAAATTGCTGGAAGCAGGTTATGATCTGGATGAGATCGGAACCAAAATGGCAGATAATTATGTGAAACAGATCATGGAAGACGGATTTTTCCATGCGGATCCCCATCCGGGAAATATGCGTATCCGGGACGGTAAAATAGTCTGGATCGATATGGGGATGATGGGGCGTTTTTCCAAGCGTGATCAGGCATTGCTGACCAAGGTAATCCGAGGCGTGGCAACGCACGATGTCAGTTTGATCGTGGAGGCAGTGTTATCGCTTGGAGATTTTCATGACAAACCGGATCAGAAGCTGCTGTATTCTGATATCGGTGACTGGCTGGCAAAATATGGTTCTGCAAACTTTGGTGGTCTGAATATGGGAACTCTGATGCAGGATCTGATTGATATTATGAAAGAAAACAGAGTATCGATGCCCCACAGCCTGACGATGCTTGTACGTGGACTGACAACGATTGAAGGAGTGATCGCACAGATTGCGCCGGACATCAATGTGGTTCAGGTGGCAACGGTACGCATGTCTGAAAATAAATTTTCGGCAGGTAATCTGAAAGAGGAACTCCATATAGGTGGAAAAGAACTCTGGCAGGCATTACAAAAGGGAATCAAGATTCCGTCGTATATCTCAGACCTGCTGCGTAGCTATATGCAGGGGCAGACCAGTATCAACCTGGATCTGCATGCGACAGATGACCTGACGGTGATGCTGAATGCGCTTGTACGGCGACTGGTTATGGGATTTCTCATTATGGCGTTGCTCATCAGCTCCAGTATTATCTGTACGACAAATATGAAACCGAAATTACTTGGTATTCCGGCACTGGGAGCGATCGGCTATTTTCTGGCGATTGTATTTACGGCTTCTGTATTTATCAGCCATTTTCGGTCAAAAAAGAAAAAAAGATAGAGAAAGAGATTCATAAGTTATGGTAACAAAAGCAAAAAAACCGGTAAAATCCAATATATCTAAAATGGCGATTGTAGGTGTATTATCCGCCATTGCATACATTCTGATGTTTATGGAATTCAGTGTTCCACTGATGCCGGTATTTATCAAGATGGATTTATCAGATTTTCCTGCACTGATCGGAAGTCTGGCAGTTGGACCGGTAGGAGGCGTCATCATTGCATTAATTAAAAATCTGCTGCACCTGACCGTTACTTCCACAGGTGGAGTGGGAGAACTTTCCAATTTTATACTGAATGCGGTTTTTGTAATTCCAGCCGGATTTCTGTATAAAAAGAAAAAAAGTAAAAAGAGTGCATGTGGAGGGGCAATTCTCGGAGCCGTTCTGATGGCAGCATTCAGTGTGGTATCCAATTATTTTGTGGTTTATCCGGTATACTACAATTTCATGCCGGAGGAAACGATTCTGGCCGCATATCAGGCAATCTTTCCGGGAGTAAAAAGTATCTTACAGAGTCTGGTTGTATTTAACATGCCATTTACGTTTATCAAGGCAATGATCAGTGTGGTTATTACATTTCTGGTATACAATCACCTTGTTCCGATTCTGACTATGAATAAGCGGAGTGAATAAGGGAATTATGAGTGCAAATATAGATAAAAACGGTTGATGGCAACAGACGTCATTTATGCATGGCATGGCTATGTTGTCATCTTCCCGTCTATTATAAAAAAGGAGAAGCAAGAAAAATGAGTGAGTATAAGTTAAACACAAAATGTGTACAGGGGGGATATCGTCCTGAAAATGGAGAACCGAGACAGATTCCAATCATTCAGTCCACGACGTTCCGTTATGAGACAAGTGAAGCAATGGGCAGATTATTTGATCTGGAAGATTCCGGTTATTTTTACACCCGTCTTCAGAACCCGACCAATGATATGGTGGCAGCCAAAATTGCAGAGATGGAAGGTGGAACAGCAGCAATGCTGACATCCTCCGGGCAGGCAGCAAACTTTTATGCACTGTTTAATATCTGCGAATGCGGAAGTCATATTGTAGCATCTTCTGCCATTTATGGAGGTACCTTCAATCTGATTGAAGTGACAATGAAAAAAATGGGAATCACAGCGACTTTTGTGGCACCGGATTGTACAGAGGAAGAATTAAATGCAGCTTTTCAGGAAAATACCAGAGCTGTATTCGGCGAAACAATCGCAAACCCGGCTCTGACGGTTCTGGATATCGAAAAATTCGCAAAAGCAGCACATGCTCATGGTGTACCTCTGATCGTGGATAATACGTTCCCGACACCGGTCAACTGTCGCCCATTTGAATGGGGCGCTGATATCGTGACACATTCCACTACAAAATACATGGATGGTCATGGCGCAGCTGTCGGTGGAGCAATTGTAGATTCCGGTAATTTTGACTGGATGGCACATGCGGATAAATTCCCGGGACTTTGTACACCGGATGAGTCCTATCATGGAATTACCTATGCGGAAAAATTTGGTCAGGCAGGCGCATTTATTACAAAATGTACTGCACAGTTAATGCGTGATCTGGGAAGCATTCAGGCTCCACAGAATGCATTTTACCTGAATCTGGGACTGGAATCTCTGCATGTACGCATGCCGCGTCATGTGGAAAATGCGCAGGCAGTAGCAGAGTTTCTGGCAAATCATCCGAAGGTAGTGAAAGTAACATACAGCGGACTTCCGGGGGATAAATATTATGAACTTGGACAGAAATACCTGCCAAATGGCGGTTGTGGAGTAGTATCCTTTGAACTGGAAGGTGGAAGAAGCGCAGCAGAAGTATTTATGAAATATCTGAAACTGGCTGCTATCGAGACTCATGTGGCAGATGCAAGAACCTGTTGTCTGAATCCTGCGACATCCACACACCGTCAGATGACAGATGAACAGCTGGAAGCAGCAGGAATCCCGGCGGGACTGGTGCGTATGTCCTGTGGATTGGAAGACAAAGAGGATCTGATCGCAGATCTGGCACAGGCACTGGAAGCTATTTAAGATAGATATAAAACTCCTCATAAGCAGATGCAGGTTTATTACCTTGCTGCTTATGAGGAGTTTTTTCATTTAAACAGGAGATATTTCCTGTTTTTTATTACAGTCTGCTTATAATATCACGTTTGTAATTCAGAAATGTCTCGGTCAGATAGAAATCTTCCGGTCGGGGCTTTTTCTCTTTGATAATGATTTCATCTTTGATCTCACCGGGTGTACCGTTTAAGATGTAAATCCGATCAGACAGCAGGATTGCCTCGTCAATATCGTGGGTAATGAATAAAGTCGACAGATCAATGTGTGACATAATATTCAGATACCACTTATGAATGTTGGATTTTGTAATCGTATCCAGTGCGGAAAACGGCTCATCCAGAAGGGCAACGCCGTTGGATGACAGGTAAGTCCGCAGCAGAGCAGCACGCTGACGCATACCGCCGGAAAGCTGGCTGGGATACTGATATTGTGTACCATCCAGACCGAATTCTGAAAACAGCGGATCTGCCTTTGCGCGCGCATCTGCTTTTTTCACGCCTTTTAATACAAGGGGCAGGGATACATTGTCAATGATTTTTTTGTGAGGCAGCAGCAGATCCTTCTGAAGCATGTAGCTGATCTGTCCAGGAGTAGAAGTAATGTCTTTTCCATCCAGATAGACATGTCCTTCTTCCGGTGTCGTCAGTCCGGAAAGAATATGAAACAAGGTCGTCTTTCCGGAACCGCTGACACCCAGCAGGCAGACCAGTTCGCCTTTGTTCAGTTCAATATTGATATCTTTGATGATCGTGCGCTGACCATATATTTTAGTAATATGTTCTGCTTTTAATAATGCCATTTGAATTTCCTGTATCTCATTCGTTTTCGTTCTTATGTTTCCTTATACCGGAAAGTGCAGGAATGCACCAATCAGGTGGCAAACGTTAGAACGGCAAATTAATCCGGTAAATAATCGTTGCTGAAGCCTTTGCCTGTCAGATCGGAAGATGTCAGGTTATTTTCTGCAAGCCAGCTGTAAAATGCATTCCAACGGCTTTCATCGATATATCCCCACTTTGGAGCATCGGCAACGTATTGCTCGGAAATATACTGCTGGGAAGCCTGTACCAGATCTTCAGATCCTTTCAGGGAACCGGTATTGTCACCTGCAATCAGCATGTTTGCAGCTTCTTCCGGGTTCTGTGCGGCATATTCATAACCTTTTTTTGTTGCTTCCAGGAATGCTTTTGCAGTATCCGGATTTTCCTGTAAAAATTCGTTGTTTCCGATAATAACCGGTGTGTAGTAATCAAATACCGGATTTACATCTTTAAAGAAGAAGAAATCGCAGTCTACTTTTTCAATGTCAGCATTGATGCCGCCCCATCCGTAGAATACCCAGATGGCATCTGTCTGATGAGCAGCCAGTGCAGCCGGTTCATCCGTAATGTCATTCGGAATCAGATTTACTTTGCTGAAATCGCCACCGTCACCGTTTATAACTGTTTCCAGAGTTGCCAGTTCGATGGGAGACTCCCAGGTAGAGTATGTCTTGCCAGTCATTCCGGCTGGTTTGTCGATGCCCTCGCCTTTGCGTGAAATGATACCGGAAGTATTGTGCTGCAGAACAGCAGCAACTGCTGTGATATCAAGGGGAGCATCGGAATCCAGAGATGCAGCCATGGTATCCTGTGCTTCAATGGCAAATTGAGCCTGACCTGCGGAGCACATCAGAGCAGCGCCATCCTCTGGTGGCTGAACAATCTGAACATCCAGTCCGGCTTCTTCATAATAGCCCATCTGCTGTGCTACATACAGACCGGTGTGGTTTGTGTTTGGTGTCCAGTCAAGACAGAAGGTGATTTTGGTCAGATCTTTCTTGTCAGATTTGGAAGCTGACTCAGCAGCGGAAGAACTGTCAGAAGCAGCTCCTTTTTTATCAGTGGCTGTATTTCCACATGCAGCGATGGAAAATACCATAGCAGCAGCTAAAGATACAGCAGCAAATCTTTTTAAGCTATTCTTTTTCATGATTCTTTATCCTCTTTTTCTGTTCTTATCCATGGCATGGATAAGTTTTTGATAATGTTGACCGCAAGCATCAGCAGCAAACTGATGATTACAATGAAAATAATAACGGCAAACATTTTATCAAAAGCGTATGCCTTTTTGACACGGGTCATATATACACCCAGTCCATTAAATCCACCCAGCCATTCTGCAACGACAGCACCGACCACGGCGTAAGAAGCAGAGATTTTCAAACCGGAGAAAAACTGGTTTAAGGCAGATGGAAATTTCAGATGACGGAAAATCTGAATCTTTGTGGCACCCATGGCGCGCATCAGATTCACGGCATCCGGATCTACACTTTTATATCCATCCAGCAGTCCGACTGCAATCGGGAAAA
>CABRZK010000025.1 GCA_902475415.1 uncultured Eubacterium sp. | reverse complement strand
AATACCCGTATATCGCAGTGCTAATCTGGCTATTGTAGACCCCAAATTAACACTCAGCGCTCCACCTGCAGTTACAGCAGCCTCTGCCTTTGATGCAATGTCTCATGCTCTGGAAGCATATACTTCCAAATATCATACAGACAAGGTTGATACCTTGGCATTACAGGCTATTCAGCTAATTGCCGAAAATATCATTACAGCGTACCAAGACGGAACGGATATTACAGCGCGGGAAAATCTCGCCTTTGCCAGCAATATTGCAGGTATCGCTTTTAATGAAGTCAGTGTTCATATTGGACATGCCATCGCACATGAGCTTGGATTGCAATTCCACCTTTCACATGGTGTTGCATGTGCTCTTACCCTGACAACGGTACTGCATGATATATTTTCTGTTGATCCAACTCGTGGAATAACCATTGCCACCATATTTGGTTACAATCCCACTTTAAACAATGAATCACCGGAAAATTATTTACAAACTAAAATTCATAACCTGTTAGTTGCTACAGATATTCCGTCCTTATCCGCCCGTGGCATCACACTGGAGCAAGCTCTCGCCTGTGCTACCGGTGCTATTCAGAATAATGGCTTTTTGGATGCCAGCCCTGTCAAAATTACAAAGACGCATATGGAACATGCCATCCGTTTTATGTACGAAGATTATATATAAGCCACTTAGTTTCTATTTTTAACCACTTAAAGAAGAACCTCCAAATATTTATTTGGAAGTTCTTCTTTTTTCACACGTTGAAGTGTCGTACTTTAAAGTGTTGATGTTTTTAGATAAATATGTTATACTCTCGGGTATTACAAAAGAAACTGTATTACAGATATTACTTTTTTATAACCGCTGTTACTTATTCGCACCCATTTGCAGATGAACAAACATTTTCTATGCGTGAGCGATTCAGAAAACATATATAAATCTAAGGGGGATATTATGAAAACGATCATTGAACTTGTATACACTTTTTTATGGGGAGATCTGGTCACTATTCCGCTGCCCGGCGGTGGGACATTAGGTCTTCCGCTTCTCGTTATTTTACTGATTCCAACCGGAATCTATTTTACCATTCGGACAAAATTCCTGCCAATCCGCCTTTTTCCGGATATGGTTCGTGCCTTAAATGAAAAAAAAGACAAACGCGGCGGTCTGTCTTCGTTTCAGACACTGATTGTCTCCACGGCTACCCGCGTCGGCATGGGTAATCTGGTAGGTGTTGTAGCAGCTATCTCAGCAGGAGGCGCCGGTGCGGTATTCTGGATGTGGATCACCGCACTGCTTGGTTCTTCTACTGCTTTTATTGAAGGTACCCTGGCACAGCTCCACAAAGAAAAAGATCCGCTCTATGGTGGATACCATGGCGGACCTGCTTATTATATGCATCATTTTTTTGCAAAAAGAAAAGACGGTACTTATCGCAAATACTCCGTACTTGCTGTACTTTTTGCAATTTCCGGCCTTATCTGCTGGTGTGGCATCAGTCAGGTAATCAGCAATTCTGTTACCTCTGCCTTTGAAAATGCATTTTCCATCCCGCCACTGGCAACGACCATCATTCTTGTTGTTCTTGCTGCAATTATTGTACTTCGGAAAAATGCAACTGTAAAAGTTTTGGACATCATGGTTCCGATCATGGCATGTGCATACTTTATTTTTACTGTCATTATCATTCTTACACACCTTGGACAGATGCCGGACGTTTTTGCACGTATTTTCCAGGAAGCATTTGGTTTCCGCCAGATTGCAGCCGGCGGTTTCGGTGCTGTATTAATGAATGGTGTAAAAAGAGGACTGTTTTCCAATGAAGCCGGTTCCGGTTCTGCACCATGTGCGGCAGCTGCTGCAAAAAGCGATGACGCTGTTAAAATTGGTCTGGTACAGTCACTGGGCGTATTTATTGATACCATTGTGATTTGTACCTGTACTGCAATGATCCTGCTTCTCGTACCACAGGAACTCACCAACGGGCTTGTCGGCATGGATCTGCTGCAGACTGCTATGCAGTACCACCTTGGAACATTTGGAACAATCTTTATTGCAGCTACTCTGGCAATGTTCAGTTTTTCCACCTTCATCGGAATTCTGTTCTATGCCCGCTCCAACGTAGCCTACCTGTTCGGAAATAAATGGTGTTATCAGACTGCCTACAAAATCGTGGCTCTTGTAATGCTCTTCATCGGAGGACTTGCAGCCTACACCACAGTATGGGATCTCGGTGACGTAGGCGTTGGCCTCATGACCATCTTCAATCTGATCGCACTCTACCCGATGGGTGGACAGGCACTGAAAGCCCTTCGGGACGCCGAAAAATAATAAATGGCTGTTGTACTTTTATTTTAAACGAAAGGTGTCGTATTTTGTCTCCCCCGCTAACAATCGCTTGGGAAGAAAAAATACGACACCTTTCGCTATTTACATATCATATGTTGTACAACAAACAATCGTTCATTCTGCGTGATACAGCCCACAAGGTCTATCTGCGGCTGCTCATTAACTGACATTAAAAAAAGAGTGAGAATTGCATCAAAGCGAACGTCTTAGTTCGCGTGATGCAATTCTCACTCTTTTTTTATTCGCAGCCTACATGCAGCCGCTTCACCGCCACCTTAATTCAGCCCTTCTTCCCCGGTATACCGCAAAATATATAATCCGTCCTGTTGTGTTGAAATATATATATTTTCTCTGTCATCTACCAGAACATCTTCTGTAATTGCGATTGGCGATCCCGGCATCAGATTGTGTTCTTTATTGTCAAACAACATTTTCTCTGGATCCGGCGGTAGAAAATATGCCACTTCTTTTGGTACAAACGGATCTGACACATCGAAAATACGCAATCCAGCATGAAAATAACAGCACAGCACTTTCTGATCCAGTTTCTGATATACATCTACCCCAAATGCATCAAATAAATTATGCGGTCCAAATGGAACTCTTACACCATCTACAAAATTGAAATTCGTTCCATGTGTGTATCCTTCCGGAACTTCCGGATATGGAAATACCGCAATCACACGGGGTTGTTTCACCACACCTGTTTCAACCATCAGGATCGTATTCATTGCCTGATATTCTACTTTTTTTCCAAATCCATTTTCCTTGATACCATCAAAGTAGCGGCTTCTTTCCCCTTCTGTCGACACGATTGCAAAAGGACGGTCTCCCAGAGGATAAGCGGTATGAACCGGTGCACCACCCGCATCTCCGCCAAATACAGGATTTATTGGCAATTTGCTGATCATTTTCGGATTACTTTTATCATGGACATCCACCATTACAAAACCAACATTTGAATATGCAAGATACGCAATATCATCTTTTACGGTTACCGCATGAACAAATGGATGAAACAGATGATCCCCGAATTTTACATCATCCGCGTCTTTTTCAATCTGTTCCGGTACATAAAAGTGGCCTGCCTCCACCGGATTGGTCGGATCCTGTAAATCAATAATTCGCAAAAAGAAACTTGCAAATCCTTCATCGCATCCGGTAATGTATGCATACCGTCCGCCACTGTAAAAAGATCTGTGTACGCCCTGCCCTCCCGGACATTCAAATTTCCCCAGATATTTTGGTGTTTCCGGATCTGTTTTCACATCCCAGATCATAATTCCACCCCAGCTCGGACAGTTTTCCTCACATCCCATCAGGAAACTTGCCTGACTTCCATGCGCAGTAATCATCAATCCATCTGCCACCTGAATTTTCATGGTAGCCTGTCCATCCTTAATATCATAAAACCAGGGGCCTTCGATCCATTTCACATTCCTTGGATTTTCCGGATCTGTAACATCCACAATATTCCAACCATTATGTGCAAAGGATGCCGTATATAAATAATACCTGTCATCAACTTTTTGCATTGCCATCTGGAATGCCGGCTTCCCGTTTAAATCATCAAATCCGATCTGCCTGATGTTCTTCATCAATGGTTCTTTTCTTAAAATCACAAATATGTCCTCCTCCCTCAGGATCATTCTGTCTCTCTCAAAGTATCATGACCTAAAAATTTATCATAATCAATCTGACTTACAAAAATCATAGAAATTACACAGGCAATGATCAAACCGATATAAGCTCCTGCATATTTCTGTCCGAAAATATCATTTACATATTTTGTAAAGAATCCTACAAATGCAAATGCCATGGTACGAATCACACTGAAAATCGGATAAATAATACCGTATGCAGCATCAAAATCCCGTCGTCCGAAAATTCTTGTGGTCATAGACACCAAGAAGTTTGCAGTACCGCCAAGATCTCCACCGATCATAACAATAGATATCCAGAGTGTGATCGTATTATTTGGAATCAGATTCATAACAACGGAAATAATAAACCAGATCAGCATAACAAATGACGCTTTTTTTGTTCCGATTTTTGTATCCAACCAGCCCCAGGCAATACTCAGTACAATACCGCATAAGGAAGCAACGGAAAACATGACCGTAGCCATTCCGGCTGTATACCCTTTGTCCACTGTGATCCTTGGTACCAGCTGACTGATCACACCCGTATTCGCCAACATCATGAAACCATATGCGCATGCGATGCACCATACGACTTTATTTTTAAGTAATTTTTTTGCAGTCCATGGACTTACATAATTTTCACTCTCTTCTTTTAAAGCCTTCTTTGCTTCTTCTGTCATCGGCATATTATCCGGAAGCATTCCGGCTTCCTCCGGTGTATTTTTAATAGAGAACATACCAATGATGCCTAAAACGATTGTCATAATACCGGTAATTGCGATACCATTCTGAAAACCGAAGGTAGCGATCAGCCAGTTTAACAGATACAGGAATGTAGCTGATGCCAGTGGCATAAACGCAGTCACATATCCCATAACGATTCCACGTTTTCTCGGGAACCATTTTGCAATGACCGGACCGGTTGCCTGAAAACTGTATACATACGCAAAACCACAGGCAAAACAAATCGTAACCAGATACATTGCCATAGAAGATGAATATCCATATAAAATGAATGCTGCACCAGCGATAATACAGGATAAAACAATCACAAATTTTGCACCTTTTTTCGTAATTAACCGCGCTGTCAGAAATGCAATTATCATTCCAACCAGACCGGCAATGGTAGAAAACGAAAGCAGCGTAGAATAGTCCCATCCCTTTAACTCACAAAAACCCGGTACCATAACATTCAGACCATCAGCCGACGTACCCGTCATCATATAGTACAGCAGGCCACAGAAAATAATCGTCCACCAGCCCTTAATCCCAAAACTGTGTTTTTCTTTTTTCTTCATATCAGATTTCCTCCCTTATCTGTCAGAAATGACTTCCCCCATTTGCGGTAATTCGCTGTCCGTTGATCCATTCTGCCTTTGGTGAACACAACAATACAACCGCCTGTGCCACATCCTTCGGTAATCCAACTTTCTTTAACGGAGTGCCCTCTTTTACCTCCTGAATAAATTCCGGAGATAAAACATCTTTTGCCATATGCGTCAGAGTAACTCCAGGAGCCACACTGTTTACAGTAATTCCTCTCACACCATATTCCAGCGCTGCATCATGCGCCAGCATCTCTACCGCAGCTTTTGTCGGTGAATATACAGAATGTCCATCTACCGGATATGGTACCGAACTGGATGAAATCAATACGATCCGACCATTATCATTCATGCGAAGACCACATTCCTTTACGCAGAAATAAGTACCCTTAAAGTTTACTCCGCAGACACGGTCAAAATCGGCCTCTGAATGCTCGAAAATTGGTTTTCTCGGAATATTTGCCCCTGCATTTGCAATAAAAATATCCAATTTTCCTAATTCTTTTTCACAATAATCAAACAGTCTTTCAATTTCAGCGATTTTGGAAATATCTACATGCAAACCCTCTATCCGGACCTGATATTCCTCTGCTTTCTGACGCAGTTCTTTCATTGCCAGAACCGCTTCCTCTTCTGCCTCAAAATACGCTGCCAGAACGGAAGCTCCTTCCTGCATTAATTCTTCCGTGATACCTCTTCCGATTCCCCGTATTCCACCTGTTACAATTGCAATTTTTCCTTCAAGTTCTCTCATGTATCGTATCTCCCCTCTTATTTTTCCGGATACTGTTCTTCCGGTGGTAATGGATGAAAATCATCCGGTCTGTCATTCAGTTCCATAAAGCATCCCAATTGCTTACACAGATTATAATATGCAAATTCCTGCCCCATGGGATCTTTTCCGCCCTGCGCATGTTCGATTCCTTTTCTCTCAAGCATTTCTTTAGCAACATTAAACGTTCCGTGCGGTGTCACAAAAGCAATGTGATGTATTCCCGGACCATGCTCTCTCAAAAATTCTGCATAAATACTCCGGTCATCTTTCGGTGCGATCAATTCAATTTCAATATTCGGATACATATTACATAATGCAATGTCCATAGCATATGGAACATTTTTTCCGTGAACTGACATTTATGTCATATTTTCTTCTGTAAAATGAAGAAATCCCCAGGGACCGATACCATACTCGTCATTCCAGATTTTTGCAGTTTCCATCACATCTTCTACAACCATACTGATCTGTCCCAGCTGCTTAAATACCGATGCCATTTTTACTTCCCTCCTCTTATAATTCCTGTTATATTTGATAAATTTATTATAAAAATTTATGCATTTTTTGTCCAATTCTTATAATTGCATCATTTCATAGCCAAATGGCTATAAAAAGGTTATATACATTACGCTATAAAGCTGTTACACTAATTTTAAGAAGGAGGTCTCTATCCATGAACACATTACAGATGCAATGCTTTTTATCCATTGCCGAGAACAGATCATTTTCCAGAACCGCCAGAGAACTGTATGTCTCACAACCTACTTTAACGAAACATATCCAGCATCTGGAAAATGAATTACAGGTTTTACTCTTTGACCGCTCCAAACATCCCATTGAACTTACCGGTTACGGAGAATTATACTATCAGGCATTTTCTGACTTTTTCGGAGAGCTGAAACGCATCCGTCAGATTTCACTGAAACATAATGACTCTTTTAAAGGCACTTTAAATATCGGTATTTTATCCGGTTGGAAGCTTCCTGCCATTGTCCAGCAAACCCTTACCGCATTTTGTGAAATATATCCGGATATTCAGCTTACATTTGAAAACCACAATATAAAACGGATTTTATCTCTCCTACACAAAGAAAAACTGGATGCCTGTTTTATCATGAAAGATTTTATTCCGGAATCTGAAGACACCAACTATTTACCTTTATTTGATGTACCCAAATATTTAATATATTCACTAAAACTATTTCCATCAGAAAAACAGGATATCACAGTTGCAGACATGAAAAATGAAGTCTTTTTTTCTTTATATGAAGATGACACAGACTATACCAGGCCTCTGATTCAAAAATACTGCCAGCAATATAACTTTACCCCAATTACCAGAAGTCTCCCGAACATTGAATCCGTTATATCAAACATTGAATTTGGAAAAGGCATCGCCATACTGGATGGATTGACAACTTTAACGACAGCCGAAAAAATCGAAAAACTCACACTGTCTCCGCCACATACCCTTTGCCTTGCATGGCAGAAAACACCAAAATCCTCCTTATTACCTTTACTGGCCAAGGAATTTCAACTTACTTTTGCCAAGGAATAAATTTCATTCGAACGGGCGTCTTAACTCGAAGGATGTGGCTCATAGGGTTCTTCCTTGCGGCTGCTCAAGAACTGACATTGAAAAAAGAGTGAGAATTTCATCTGAACGGGCGTCTTAGCCCGAAGGATGCAATTCTCACTCTTTTTTTACTCATAGCCTACATGCCGCCGCTTCACAGCCTCTTATTTCGCATTCGCCGGCTCTACATTAATGCTCTTTCCTTTGATTTTGGCATTTTTCATTGCTTTCAATACAGCTGCTCCATACTCTCTCGGAACTTCCACAAATGTATAGCTGTCAAACATATCAATAGCTCCTACCAGATCTCCCGGCATTCCGGATTCTCCGGCAACTGCTCCGAGGATATCTCCCGGACGCACGCGCTGTTTTTTACCAATATTGATAAAGAGACGAACCATACCATCTTCTGCACCGGTATCAGAGAAATCGAAATTATCCTGTTTTACGCCTTCGCGCTCTGCTTTTCCAAGTGCCTGATATAAAAAGGCTGCTGCCAGATCCATTGCCGTATAATCACCGTTATTGATCTGAGCTTCCACCATATTTACCATTTTGGTCAGATCTTCATTTTCGATGATCTGGTCTAACTGATCCATGATTTTTTCGCATTTGGCTTCCTCTACGTCACGCATGGACGGAATCGGCTGTGCATAGATCTTGGTCTTACAATAACGCATGATCTCTTTTAACTTGTAAACTTCTTTTCCTTTTACAAAAGAAAATGCTCTACCTGTTCTGCCTGCACGGCCGGTACGACCGATACGATGTACATAATACTCATCATCCTGCGGCAGATCATAGTTAAATACTGCCTCCACGTCATCGACATCGATACCGCGGGCAGCCACGTCTGTTGCCACCAGAATCTCTGTCTTGCCGTTACGGAAGTTTCTCATGACACGGTCACGCTGCTGCTGTTTCATATCTCCATGCAGACCTTCTGCAAAATATCCACGGTTCTGCAGCTCATTTGCCAGCTCATCTACCATGTGTTTTGTGTTACAAAATACCAGAGAAAGCTTCGGATCATAGACATCCAGAAGTCTGGTTAAAATATCCAGCTTATCTTTTCTTCTGACATCATAGTAGTACTGCTCAATATTTTTTACTGTCAGCTCTTTTTTCACTACTTTGATGGTCAGCGCATCTTTCTGATACTGTTTTGTAATCTGCATAATCTCTTTTGGCATCGTTGCAGAAAACAGAACGGTCTGACGATCTTCCGGAAGATACTTCGATACTTCTTCGATATCCTCACGGAATCCCATATTCAACATTTCATCTGCTTCATCCAGAATGATCGTATGAATAAAATCACAGCGGATGGTCTTTCTTCTTAAATGATCCATCACACGTCCCGGTGTACCAACGATAATCTGAACACCACCTTTTAAAGAACGGATCTGTTTTGAAATCTCCTGTCCGCCATAAATCGGCAGAATTTTAATTCCATGCAGATATTTTGCCAGATTGTGCAACTCATTGGATACCTGAATTGCCAGCTCACGGGTTGGACATAAGATCAGTGCCTGTGTCTTTTTCAGTTTCGGATCCACTTTGTGAAGCAGCGGAATACCGAAAGACGCTGTCTTTCCGGTTCCTGTCTGCGCCTGTCCGATGACATCTCTGCCACTCATAACAGCCGGAATGGACTGTGCCTGGATCGGAGTTGCCTCCTCAAATCCCATTTCTTTGATTGCCCGCAGAATCTGCGGATTTAAATTTAAATCTTCAAATAAAACTGTACTCATATATTTCCTTTCTTAAAACAAGACAATCATTATATACTCATAATTGCAGAAAAAAAGTGTGCTTTGCACACTGGATTCAATGATAACAAAGCACACTTTAAATGTCAATGCAGAGATTTCTCAAAAAACTCAGAGAAATAATTCTCATAGCGGTAATAAAGTATTCTCTGGATGCACCCGCGTTAAACAGTGTCGCAAATGCATTTGGGAATAGTTCTGCGATTGCCAGACCGAAAATCATCAATACGATTGTATACAAAATTCCATAGCGAATGCCGTCCTGAATTCGTTTTTTGCTCTGCATACCATGGGCAAAAGCAATGATCGGCGTAATGGCATCTCGCAGACCAAAAGCCAGAAACAGTACAAACTGCTGAACCTTATAAAACAAACCATATGCTGTCTGGGCGGAAGGATTGAATTTCAATATCAGATTCATTGCGTACACCATGATGGACATCAATGCTTGTGCGATAATCGCCGGAAGTCCGATCTCATAGATTTCCCGGATGATTTTTCCATCCGGTTTCATATATTTTAAGCCATGCGCAAACTCTTTGTTCAATTTCATGTGGAAGATAAACAATAATACCGCCGATGCCACCTGACCGATAACGGTTGCATAAATACCAGTGTCAGCGCATTCAATGCCGATTCACTTCCGACTCTCATATTTCCTACAAAGGCACTATCTACAATGTTGTAAACGGCCTGCAATGCCATGGATAAGATCATCGGAATTCCCATCTGAATCATCAGCTTATTCACTGGCATTTCTCTCATTTTGTTACTTTCTGCCATTTTCCTGTAACCTCTTTCTGAAAATTTTTAGTATGTTTATGACATGTGTTCTTTTACAGGAAATTTCATGGAGTATCCTGCAAAGGAACCAAAGTGCCTTTACAGGGCATCTGAAAAATTTTCCGTAAAATAAAAAACGAGTAGCAAAAACTGGATTTACGCAGTTATTGCTACTCGTTTATGTGTTTTATTATATTTTTTGTTTTTCAAAAAGTCAATAAATTTTCATGTCCATGAAGATATATTTTTATCTATCTCCACACAAATTCTATTTCTCAGAAACCTCGATTTTCTTCTTCCATACACCACTGAGATATCGGATACCACCGACCGCAGCCGCACACCACCAGGTAAGCGGTGATACCCACCAGAGTCCCTGATATCCCCACAGATATGAGAATAAAAATGCAAAACCAATTCGGGTGATGACCTCGCTGATTCCCATCCAGATTGTAATCTTGACATCACCAACCGCACGAAGCAGATTATGGAACAGCGTCAGTGTGCCAACCCCAATCAAAAACGGTGCAAAAATATGCATGTATTCCACGCCATATCCGATGGCTGCCTGACTGTCTGTAAACAGGCGCATAATCCAAGGTGCCAGAATAAAAATCAGTGGTGAAACAATCGCATATCCGACCACATTCAGTAAAAATGTTGTACGAAATCCGGCCTTAATGCGCGGAATATTTTTTGCCCCGGTATTCTGTCCGGTAAATGTTCCAAGTGCCGTTCCGAGTGCATCTCCCACCTGCATGCCAAGGCCTTCCACCTTGACACAGACACCATATGCCACAACAAGTGTTGTTCCATAGGTATTTACCACCGCCTGCAATGTCATATCGGAAATAGAAATAATACTCATCTGCAATGCTGCCGGGAGACCATACACCAGCATCTGCTTTCCGATATAAGTATCCAGCTTCAGTTTTTCTTTTTGTATTCGCAGCATTGGCAGAATTTTCCATGCATAAAGCAGACAGGCCACACCGGATACGATCTGTGCCAGCACCGTTGCAAAAGCAGCTCCGCCGACGCCAAAAGGCAATACAGCCACAAATAAAACATCAAATACGATATTTAACAGACTTGAAATTCCCAGAAATACTAACGGTACAACAGAATTTCCCAGCGAACGAAGCACCGCCGAAATCCAGTTATACAGCATCGTTCCGATACATCCCGCACAGATCAGCCGCAGATATAAAACTGCCTCATCCAGTACCTCTGACGGTGTCTGCAACACGATCAGCAATGGCTTTGTGACCAGCAGACCCACTACCGTCACGATCACAGTCATTCCCAATGCAATATAAATCGAGGAAAAAAATGTTTTTACCACCTTTTCCTCTTCTTTTGCACCATAATACTGCGACATAACCACCGTCACGCCCGTCGTCAATCCAATAATTAATGAGAACATCAGATACATGCCGACACCGGCCACACTGACGGCCGCCAGTGCATTATCACCTAAAAAATGCCCCACAATATAAGAATCTGCAAAATTATAAATTCTCTGAAAAATTAACCCCAGAAGCACCGGCATCGCAAACCTCAAAATCTGCGGTGCAATACGCCCGGAAGTCATATCCACCATAACTTCTTTCTTCATCCTCATACCTTCCCCTTCATATCATTCAAGAATTTCTCCGGCATTCCTGCCGAGAAATGCGCTTCATATAATGCATGCTTGACAACTGGCAAATATCAATCCTGTACCGGTTTTGCACATGCCATATTCTTCTGTACATGTCTGCACTCCTTTTTATCTATTACTCAGTTTACTTTATATGGTCAGAAAAAAATAGATATTTTCTGCACAAAAACTGTAAAATCGTATCGCAAAAGCACTTTTTTTCATGTATCATAACGATGTAACAGTTTTTGTATGAATGATTGTTTCTATAATGAGGATCGACATGAAATTAAACTATAACGAAAAAGAACTGCAACAATTATTAAAAGACTTCCACCACTTAACCGGTATGACACTCACTCTCTATGACCCGGAAGGCGAATGGATCTTCAGTTACCCCGCAGGTGAACAGCCTTTCTGTAACTGTATCAAAAATTCCCCGGAAGGTGCTGCACTCTGTGATGCTTCCGACCGGGCTTCCTTTGCTGCCGCCAAAGCTTCCGGGGAATGTGTCATCTACAAATGCCATGCCGGTCTGGTCGAAGCTACTGCACCTATTATCAGCGATGGTTTTACCATCGGATACCTTATGATGGGGCAGGTTTCCAATGCCGCCACCCCCGACGAATTGCAGGCATTGATTAAACATGCATTTGATACCTATCATCTGCATACGCCTGACAAATATGCAACACGAAAAAATATAACAAACAATCCCAACGTGGGAACAAACCCGGATGAAAAAAATACACCTGGAATCCAGAATTCCAAAACCAATATCGATATCATACACACACATACTGGCAGCCCTTGTGACAACTGGCAACACTATGCTGCAAAAATCCCATGCATCTCCGACATGCAGATTCATGCTGCTGCCAATATTATGGAAGCATGCATTTCCTCTATTCTGTATAAAAAACTGATTTCGATTGAGAAACAGCAATTTGAACACAACATCAATGCTTATATTCTGTCACACCTTACCGATGATTTATCCGTAGAACGTCTCTGCGAGCATCTGCTCTTAAGCCGCCGAAAACTCTACGAATATTCCGAACAGTTTTTGCATTGCAGCATCGCCCGTTACATCAAAAAAATGCGCCTGCAGCATGCGCAGACGCTATTGACAGATACCGACCTTCCAGTTTCCGTTATTTCCGAACAATGTGGATTTTCTGACTATAATTACTTCTGTCGGATTTTCAAACAGGAGAATGGTATGTCTGCCAGAAAATATCGTGATTCACACTATGTATAATCAAAAATATAGATATATTCTGGTTCATCGACTTTATGATATACTATTGTAGCTACCACCCCTAGACAGGTACAGAAAGGGGGTGTGATTGCATGGATTTACTCACATCGTTTTTTGTCTCTGTCATGGCAAGTGTAGTTGCCTACTATATTCGCAAATGGTTGGATAGAGATCATTAACGGTAGCCAGCCTAAGGGAATAATCCACCTTGCCAAAACGGAATAAAAAAGCCTCGGAGCTGGAACCTCCGAGGCTTTTTGCGTGTCTGCATGGACACTCACATCGTTTTGCCTATTGGCATTATAGCATATGCAAAATTTATTTTCAATATTCCAAAGAAATATTATGTTTAGAACTCCAGAACTTGTTACAGTCCTAATGCCGATATTTATTTGCTTCTTTCAGACGTGCCATTGCACGGGCCAGTGATGCGGTATTGCGATAATACTCCATACGACTCTTGTGCTGAAGCAGACGTTCTTCTGCACGCTCTTTGGCTTCTTTTGCACGACGGACATCGATTTCTTCCGGACGTTCGATTGTATCTACCAGGATTTCCACCTGATTGTCGGAATTAACTTCCGCAAATCCACTTCCGCAAACGGCCGGAATCATCTTGCCGTCAGTGGTTCCGATACGCACTTCGCCTTCTTTCAGTGCAATGACGCATTCCTCATGATTTGCCAGAATCTGAACTTCACCATCGATGGCCGGCAGAACGATGGATTCTGCCTCAGAATCGAAAAAAATCTTATCATATGCAATGATTTTTAAATGAAATGTACTCATAGTCACACCTCACTAATGATTACCGTTCTTTGCTTTTTCAATGACATCATCAATGGTTCCGACATTGAAAAATGCCCATTCCGGATACTCATCCATCTCACCGTCAATGATCTTTTTGAAACCTTTGACTGTCTCTTCCAGCGGTACATATTTACCAGGAATTCCGGTAAATGTCTCAGCTACATGGAAAGGCTGTGACAGGAAACGCTGAATTTTTCTTGCACGGTATACAGTCGTTTTATCCTCTTCGGAAAGTTCTTCCATACCAAGGATGGCGATGATATCCTGCAGCTCTTTGTAACTCTGCAGAATCTCCTGTACACGACGGGCAACTTCGTAATGCTCCTCACCGACGATATCCGGCTCCAGAATACGGGAGTTGGATTCCAGCGGATCAACAGCCGGGTAAATACCCTGCTCAACGATCTTTCTGGAAAGTACGGTAGTTGCATCCAGATGTGCAAATGTGGTAGCCGGAGCCGGGTCCGTCAAGTCATCGGCCGGTACATAGATGGCCTGTACGGATGTAACGGAACCTTCTTTTGTGGAAGCGATACGCTCCTGTAATTCACCGACTTCGTTTGCCAGTGTCGGCTGATAACCTACAGCGGAAGGCATACGTCCAAGCAATGCGGATACCTCAGATCCTGCCTGTACATAACGGAAAATATTATCAATGAATAACAATACATCCTGATGCTCTTTATCACGGAAATACTCTGCCATAGTCAGACCTGTCTCAGCCACACGCATACGTGCTCCAGGTGGCTCATTCATCTGTCCGAACACTAAGGCTGT
>CABRZK010000024.1 GCA_902475415.1 uncultured Eubacterium sp. | reverse complement strand
CTATGGTTTTACTTGACTCTTATTTTGAATCTGTAAATTGCAGCAGCGTTATTATTAATAATTCGCACGGTGCATATCTTGCAACAAACTATCTGATCGACCGTCTTGGGAAACAACCCGGACATTTGTGTTCGTCGTATCAGATTGCTAATTTTACAGAACGAAAGAATGGATTTCAGAAAGCGATTCGCGAACATGGCATGTCAATCGGTAAATCCATATCACACGAATTATCCCCTTCCATTGAAGGAGCTCTCACTGATATGCTTGAGATCATAGACCGTGGGGATCCTTTGACCTCTTGCTATTTTGCTGACAATGACCTTATTGCTATCGGTGCCATCAAAGCATTAAAGCAGAGAGGATATCGTATTCCCGATGATATCGCTGTCATCGGATTTGATAATATTGATGAGGGAAAGATTATTGATCCGGCATTAACGACTATCGAAATTCCAAGAAAGTTCATGGGGCAAACTGCAACCCAGCAATTAATGCAGCAAATAGAATCACCTCTTCCGTATACAAAAAAAATTGAAATTTCTACAACCCTGGTAAAAAGGTTTTCTGCATAAAAATAAATAAGATATATCCGTTAATTGAAATCTTTAAAAGCTTTCATTTAACGGATATATCCTGTTTATTTCCTACTTTTTTCCTCATTGTGAGAAACGACCTTTATCACTCTTCCGCTTTTTGTTTTTACCGTTGTCACAAACCAACTTCCTCTCGCTAAATCTCATCAAAATCCTCAAACATGATCCGAATCCTCATCGTC
Source organism: uncultured Eubacterium sp. (assembly GCA_902475415.1). Classification (GTDB taxonomy): domain Bacteria; phylum Bacillota; class Clostridia; order Lachnospirales; family Lachnospiraceae; genus Eubacterium_I. The sequence continues at coordinate 14,063 of CABRZK010000024.1, read as the reverse complement.
TCTGCCTCCACATGATAGTGTCCCGCATACCATTCTTTAAAATCCAGCCGGTCGTAGATTGTCTGCAACCATTTTTCAGTAGATTTATCTACGGTAATCGGTTCTTTACGCGGTTTAAATGCCCAGGTTGGCTCTGCTTTAATCGGTACCGTATGTGATAAAATCACATCTATCTTCCAATTCATTCGTTCTAACTGTTGCTCCACATACTGCTTAATAGTCTCATCCGGCTGTTCCGATGCAAACCACTGCAGTCCATGACTAATGCGGTATTCCCGATTGACCGTACCTGCACCACCGATCGGCATCACGGACTTTCCGTGAAAATCATAGATTTCCCCGTCTTTTGCAAATAAGATATTCGGGTATTTATCTTCCCGGTACACCAGTCCTCCCTGCCATGAAACGAGTTTATAATCTGCCGGTGATTCCCATGGTCTTCCTTCATGATTGCCGTGAATACAAAACAAAGTAACCGGGATTTTCGCCACACGCTCCTTTAATTTTTCATCCTTTGGACCCAGCCAGTAATTGATTCCGGAATCTCCCAGAATGACCATAACATCTGCAGTCGTTGTCATATGTTCCAGACAAAACCGCTCCACTCTGTCAAATTTTTTATGTGTATCTCCCGTAATGTAAAAATGCAAGTTATTCACCTCATTATATTCTTTCACCAGTTATCATTTTCACAATTCCACGCAACAGATGTCCGTTTGCGATCTCCAGCAATCCTTCAAACAATCCGCCTTTGATACCACTGAACATCTGTATACTGCGAAGCGGTGCTCCCACGCTGCTTTTCATCATCATCTTGAACTCCGGACTTTCCTGTGCTCGTTTTCCACCGTATGGTCTGGAAAGCACAAATTTCACCACCTGGTAAATCACTTTCATCAGCCATCATTTCCTCAATCGTATTGTCCATGGTAAAACTGCCTTTTTTTGCAATAGATGGTACATAAGTTCTGCCAAGTTCCTGTTCCCAGGGCATCTGATCAGGTTTTCCGGACAGAGACCAGTACCAGTTGTCTTTGTTCTTTGCCGTCAGTGTCTCACCCGCAAATGTAATCCGGTACTTCAGATCTGCAACTGAAAGTTCATAAGTCCCTGCTTCTATCACCCAGCCATCCTTCCAGACAGCAAAGCTATGTGTGTCCAGTGAAAACGTCACACACTTTTCCTCTCCTGCTTCCAGTGCGACTTTGCAAAATCCTTTTAATTCCCGGACTGGTCTGTGAATACCAGTCTGTTCCACCCTTGACACATACAGTTGCACCACTTCTTCTCCAAACACTTTGCCAGTATTCGTAACGGTTACCGAAACTTCCGGTTTTTGTCCATCAGAGACAATCTGCAAATCCGAATATGCAAACCTTGTATAGCTCAGTCCATAACCGAACGGCCAGCGCACCGGAATCTGCGCTTTGTCATAATATCGATATCCTACATAAATACCTTCCTCATACAGCGCATCTTTCTGTCGATCATAAATTTTCGAAGATGGTACATCCGCATAAACATATGGCCAGGTTTCCGCCAGTTTGCCAGATGGATTTGTCTGACCGGTCAGCAAATGGTACACTGCTTCTGCGCCGCCCTGTCCCGGTAACCCCAGATATAAAATGCCTTTCACCTGATCTACCCAGGGACATTCTACCACGCTTCCTGTGCATAATACTACAATCGTATTTTTGTTTGCTTTTCCAGTTTCCTCTATCATGCGCAGATGCCCTTCCGGCATACGCATCGTCTTCCGGTCGAATCCTTCACATTCACAATTACCCGGTAATCCCGCAAATACAATGACTTTCTCTGCTTTTTGTGCTACGGCTCGCACTTCATCCAGCAATGCATCTGTTGTCCGCCCGTTTTCCAGACACCCCTGTGCATACCACGCATCCGGAAAATAATCCAGCGGAGCTGACAACCGGGTAGGATTGATATGGCTGGAACCAGCTCCCTGATAACGCATCTCTTTTGCCATATATCCTATCACAGCCAGTGATTCTGTACTTTCATCAGCCGGAAGAATCTCATCTTCGTTTTTCAGAAGTACCGCACCTTTTTCTGCTGCTTCCACAGCCAGTTTATGATGTTCTTCTTCCGAAAACTGAACACTTTTTTCTTTCAACGTATCCTGTGCACGGTACACCATTTTGAGGATACGACTGGCAGATGCATCAATCAACGCTTCTGACAGCTTTCCTTCGCGAAAAGCCCTGGCAACATCTTTTTCCATAAAGGCACTTCCACCCGGCATATTCAGGTCACATCCTGCCTGAAATCCGGCAATCCTGTCATTCATGGCTCCCCAGTCTGTCACCACCAGCCCTTCAAACTGCCATTCTCCGCGCAAAATACCGGTCAGCAGCTTTTTATGATCGCTGCAGTGAATTCCGTTCACTTTTGGATAAGCACACATCACTGCAGACGGATGTCCTTCTCTGACTGCAATTTCAAAGGCAGTCAGATAAAGTTCCCGTAACGTGCGCTCATCTATCACACCATCTGATAAAAAACGGGATTCCTCCTGGGAATTACAGGCAAAGTGTTTGACACATGCGCCAACGCCTTCACCTTCCATTCCCCGGATAAATCCCGCTGCCAGTTTTCCTGATAAATATGGATCCTCACTGAAATACTCAAAATTTCTGCCACAGAGGGGATTTCGTTTTGTATTCACCCCCGGTCCCAGAACCAGTCCTATGTTCTGTACCTTCGCCTCCTGCCCGATGGCTGAGCCGACTCGCTCCAGAAGATTGATATCCCAGCTTGCCGCCGTTGTCACTTCCGCCGGAAAGCAGGTCGCCGGAACCGATTCATTAATGCCAAGCATATCCGTTCGTGAACCGACATTCTGTTTTCTGAGGCCGTGCGGCCCATCGCACATCTGCATGGATGGAATACCATATTTCTTATATCCTTTTGTTTCCCAGAAATTCTTTCCGGAGCAGAGCGCAATTTTTTCTTCCGGAGTCATTTTCGATAAAATTATCTCTATATTTTTTCGATTCATATCTTATTTTTCTTCTTCTAGTATCTTCATACCATATACATCTATCAGTTTAACCTTTTATTCAAATTTCAATCTGTGAATAGCCTGTTTTCCACTCTTCTGTGCGCCGCGTGCATAGTTGAATTTCGGATAACCAAACCCCATGGCAGTAGCTACAAAATGATCTTCCGGAATGCCAAGTTTTGTCCATACATCCGGTAATAATTTCATCACATTCATCGGGAATCCAAGGTACACACAGCCCAGTCCTTTGGATTCGCATAACAGTTCAAAATAAGCAAGCGTAATTCCGACTTCTACTGCTGCCGAACCAAATTTCTTCGGCATATGTGGAATGATCACATGCGGTGCGGAGCAGAAATAAATATCTCCGTTCATGGCCTGCGAACCACGCTCTTCCATGATTCCAAAGGACTCTGCATCCCAGCTGTGCGGAAAAATCCCCTGTTTTTTCAGTTCTTCGGCACCTTCACACAGCATTTTGCGAAGCTTGTCCAACTCAGCTTTATCATCGATAACGGTAAATTCCATTTTCTGTTTGTTACCACCGGTTGGAGTTGCCTCCAGGGTATGTAACAATTCATCGATCAGTTCCGGATCTACGTTCTCGTCTTTATAATGACGACAGGAACGACGACCGCACACCAGACGTTCCAGATCTGTTGCAATTTCCGGTCCCGGCAACGGCAGACTGTCTTTTGGATTTTTACCAAGTACGCTGATAGCCCCATTCGGACAGACAGTCAGACAGTGCTGACAGCCCCAACAGCCATACCAGTCCATACTTTTCACCGGTTTTAAAGACGGCTTTTTATTCTCATTCATCTCAATCAGCATAGACGGGCAGGCAAGCTGGCATAAACCACAGCCAGTACACTTGCTCTCATCTACATGAAATTTTGTATCAATCAAGTTCATTCTTTCATTCCTCCTGGATTTTTTACAACTATATAATATAAAACCAGGTATCATCCTGATCCAGATTGCTGATCTCCATAGTAGTTTTATTTCCCTGCTTAAACTGCAGTTCCTGACCTTTGATGCTGACAGTTGTTCCGGCAGGAATGGACTTTGTGATAAAAGCATTACCACCGATGACAGAATCTTTTCCGATTACCGTCTCTCCGCCAAGAATCGATGCACCGGAATAAATTGTGACATTATCCTCAATGGTAGGATGACGTTTTACACTTTTCAGTTTCTGTCCGCCTCTGGTGGATAATGCACCGAGAGTAACACCCTGATATATTTTTACATTATCTCCGATGATGGTTGTCTCTCCGACTACGATACCTGTACCGTGATCGATAAAAAAATGTTTTCCGATGGTTGCGCCTGGATGAATATCAATTCCTGTGATACTGTGGGCATACTCTGTCATAATACGCGGAATCAGCGGTACGGAACGGATAAACAGTTCATGCGCCAGACGGTTGATGGTAATGGCAAATAAGCCCGGATAAGCCAGAATGATCTCACCATAGCTGTTTGCCGCCGGATCGCCTTCTAAGGCTGCCTGCAGATCACCTTCCAGATATTCCCGGATCTTTGGAATCTCGCGCAGGAAATCTACGGTAATCTCGTAGCTTTCTTTTTCAATTTGTGCCCGGCATTTTCCATCCAGTTTCGGGCAGAATTTGGATACCTTCGCAATCTGTCTGCTGAGACGGTATAATACATCTTCAATCAATGTAGACAGATGATGGTTCGCATGATAACTTTTGTATGCACGGTCTCTGTAATAACCCGGATAAATAATTTTCAGTAATTTTTCAATAATATCAATAATTACTTCTTTATTCGGCTGATCGTAAAAATCTTCCATTTTATCAATGGTACGATCAAGCTCATAATCGGCAAGGATTGCATCCAGAATTTCTTCTGCTTCTCTTCCTTCCATATTTCTGCTCATTTCTGACATGGCAATCACCTTTTTCTTTCTCAATTTTTATCAAAAACAGTTCCATCCTTTTGATTTGATGCAACTTTTATCCTTTCATTTCTGACAGATCTCTGTTTATGTACCAGTTTTTTATCTTACTGGGAATATAAAAACAATCTAATCCATGCTATTTTTTATATCATTTTTCGATTTTCTATCGAAAATCTCCCCGGTCGCTGACCAGTTCAAATCCGACACTGGACACTCTCCGTCCCAGACAGCCGCGGCATTCCGCGGCTTCTTCTCCGGTACAGATTTTATTGTCATACAGATCATACTGTTTTCTGTTTTTCACCGGTGACAGGTTCGGCATTACAACATTTGCTCCATGCTGCAAACCTTTTTCCCTTCCCAGAGGATCTGCTGTTCCAAGTGCTGTTGTAGCCGGTAATAATACATGTGGCAACATGATACGAATCACGGAAAGTAAAAACAACGTTAATGGCACACTTCCGGATGGCTCCTGTGCAAACATCGTATCATGATGTGGGATAAACGGACCGATACCGACCATCTGGGGTTCCAGTTCTTTTAAGAACACCAGATCATCCGCCAGCGTCTCTGCAGTCTGATACGGGGATCCTACCATAAATCCAGCCCCCACCTGATACCCTAATGATTTCAGATCATACAGACACTGTTTGCGCACCGCGAGGCTCATCTCCTCCGGATGCAATTTCTGATAATGTGCTTCATTGGCTGTCTCATGTCGAAGCAGATAACGGTCTGCTCCGGCCTCGCGGAATCGTTTGTAACTTTCATATGATTTTTCACCGATCGACAACGTAATGGCACAATCCGGATAACCGGCACGTATCTTCTGCACAATATCCACGATGCGGTCATCGTTATAATATGGGTCTTCCCCGCCCTGTAACACAAAAGTGCGAAATCCCAACTCATATCCGTTTTCGCAACAGGCCATGATTTCCTCTTCGGTCAACCGATATCTCTGTGCATTTTTATTACTTCTTCGAATACCGCAATAATAGCAGTCATTTTTGCAGTAATTGGTAAACTCGATCAGACCTCTTGTATACACATCTGTGCCGTATACTTCTCTGCGGATGCGAACCGCTTCTTCAGCCAGCAGAGCATCCACCTGCGGGTCATTCGCCATCCCGAGCAGTGACACATACTCTTCTCTGGTTAAATTATGCTCTCTGATTAATTTCTGTACCAAATCCATTCTTTTTCTTCCCCTTTTTTACATCCCTTTTATGGATATCCGGATAAAGTTATACTTATATCGCTCCATGTTATTTAGAAACAATGCTCTGTTCATGAAGCTTTCTGTACAAACTAGTTGTTTCTCTCCAAACAACGTTTTGCAATTTCTGTCTCAATAATCGTTGCGCCACCAACAACGTAATCTCCATCATACAGAACTACCGCCTGGCCACAGGTAATGGCTCGCTGCGGCTCATCAAATACCACGCGGATTTTGTCCGGTTCCGGCTGCGTCACAGTCGCCCACTGTTCTTCGTGGCGGTAACGAACCTTTGCCTTCACACGAATCTCCCCTTCAATATGATCCATGGAAATAAGATTTACATCATTGGCCAGCAGTTCTCTGGAAAAAAGATCCTCATTTCTGCCCAGAATTACCTGATTTTTTACCGGATCCACTGCTACTACATACATGGATTCTTTCAGGGACAAGCCCAGACCTTTGCGCTGTCCGATGGTATAGCGGATAATGCCTTTGTGGCGCCCAAGCACGTTACCCTCAAGATCCACAAAATCTCCTTCCGGATATGTCTTGCCGCGATACTGCTCAATAAAATCAGAATATTTACCATTTACAACAAAACAAATATCCTGGCTGTCATGCTTTCTGGCATTGATAAATCCCTGTGCCTCCGCAATTTCTCTGGCCTCGCTCTTATGCATGCCTCCCAGTGGGAACTGAATATGTGACAGCTGATCCTGCGTCAGGGAATACAATACATAACTCTGGTCTTTGCTCAAATCCACGGATTTTTTCAGCAGATACCGTCCGGTCTCTTCATTATACTCGATCTGTGCATAATGACCTGTCACAACATAATCATAAGACAGTTCTTTTGCACGCTGGAATAATTTTTCAAATTTCAGATACCGATTACAATCGATACATGGATTTGGTGTACATGCATTTTCATAAGAGCACACAAATTTCTCCATGACCTCTTCTTTGAACCGGTCAGAAAAATTAAATACATAATACGGCATATCCAGTGCACGGGCCACACTTCTGGCATCTTCCACATCGTCCAGGGAACAGCAGGTATGCTCCCTGCATACAACCACGTCCTCATTCTGGAACAGTTTCATCGTTGCACCGATACACTCATATCCTTTTTCTTTCATCAAAAAAGCGGCTACGCTGGAATCAACGCCGCCGCTCATTGCGATTATTGCTTTTTTATTCAAAGGCTACGTCTCCTTTTTATCATACTATTATCCACATTATCCTAGTATTATAGTATTTTTTACCGATAAAAATCAAGTAGTAGCATACATTTCTTTAGATATAATACATACTCTCGTCGTATTTTTCAAATTCCTGATATTCTTTTTCCAGATCAGCCAGGGTCAGATTTCTTAAAATATGATCCAGCTGGGAATTTACCTCATCAATGACTTTTTTCTGAATTGCCACTGCAATTCCTTTACAGGCACTTTCTTCTGTCGTATCTTCATCGGCAATGTGATAGCTGCCATCCAGTGCCTCCAGTATTTCAGCCACTGTGATCTGTTCTGCCGGATGATTCAAAAGATATCCTCCCTGCGGTCCCTTAATGCTTTTAACAATGCCTGCTCTGCGTAATGCAGCAAATACCTGTTCCAGATACTGTGCAGAAATATCATTGCGCTCTGCAATACTGTTTAATGATACATGACCGGATTTGGAATGTACCGACAGGTCAATCAGAGAGGTCAGTCCATATCGGCTTTTTTTCGAAAATTTCATTTTATTAATACCTCCCATGCTTCTCTTAACTTAATCAGGCGGATTGCAGTAACACAACCCGCCCAAAAATCTTTATTCTTCAAAATATGTTATATTTTTCGTAAAATCTGTGTATTTTATGTAAGTACAATCAGTCAGCCCCACAGATTTACCTGATCGCTTTCTTCTTACTGAAGTGCTTTGAAAGCCTCATCCAGATCCTGGATGATATCATCGATATTCTCAGTACCGATAGAAAGACGGATGGTGTTTGGTTTGATTCCCTGAGCAGCAAGTTCTTCCTCTGTGCACTGGCTGTGTGTAGTTGTTGCCGGATGAATAACCAGAGATTTTACATCTGCAACGTTTGCAAGCAGGGAGAATAACTCAAGGTTGTCGATGAATTTGTGTGCCTCTTCCTGTCCGCCTTTGATATCAAAGGTAAATATGCTTGCGCCGCCGTTCGGGAAATATCTCTCATAGAGAGCATGATCCGGATGATCCGGAAGAGACGGATGATTTACTTTCTCTACTAATGGATGTTTGGACAGATACTCTACTACTTTCTTAGTATTCTCATTGTGACGCTCAATTCTCAGTGACAGTGTCTCTGTTCCCTGCAGAAGAAGGAATGCTGCGAACGGAGAAATGGTTGCTCCTGTGTCACGCAGAAGGATTGCACGGATATAAGTAGCAAATGCTGCCGGACCTGCTGCCTCTGTGAATTTTACACCATGGTAGCTTGGGTTTGGCTCAGAGATCCACGGATATCTTCCGCTTCCAGCCCAGTCAAATGTACCGCCGTCAACGATGACACCACCAAGTGTTGTACCATGTCCACCGATGAATTTTGTTGCGGAATGAACGACAACATCAGCACCGTGCTCGATCGGACGGAACAGATATGGTGTACCGAATGTGTTGTCTACTACTACCGGAAGACCATGTTTGTGAGCGATCTCAGCGATTGCATCGATATCCGGAATATCACTGTTCGGGTTACCAAGTGTCTCAAGATAAATTGCTTTTGTATTCTCCTGGATTGCACCCTCTACTTCTTCCAGATTGTGAGCATCTACAAATGTAGCTGAGATTCCCTGCAGCGGAAGTGTATGTGCAAGGAGGTTGGATGTTCCACCATAAATTGTTTTCTGTGCTACGATATGCTCACCCTGAGCTGCCAGAGCCTGGATGGTATATGTGATTGCTGCTGCACCGGATGCAACTGCCAGACCAGCAACACCACCCTCTAATGCTGCGATTCTGTCTTCGAATACGCCCTGTGTGGAGTTTGTCAGTCTTCCGTAGATATTACCTGCATCTGCAAGGCCGAAACGTGCTGCTGCGTGTGCGGAATTTTTGAATACATAAGATGTTGTTGCGTAAATCGGAACGGCTCTTGCATCAGATGACGGATCCGGATTCTCCTGTCCTACGTGTAACTGTAATGTTTCAAATTTAAATTTTCTGTCTTTTCTTTCGATTTTCTGTGCCATTGTTCTCTACCTTTTGCCTTTCTTATTTCGATATGTTCAGGATCTGTCTTTGCTGCCTCTCCTGTTTGTTGTCTGTTCCACAGTTCCTGCTCATATTCCGTGATTTCGGAATTTTCATCAGTCTGCATTGTCCGAACTCACGTCTCAGGTTCTATCTCACCTGAATTTGAACGGTTTTCTTATGCCTCTGTGAATAATGGTGTGGAATAATATCTGTCACCTGTATCCGGTAATAATGCTACAATTGTTTTTCCTGCAAATTCCGGACGTTTTGCTACCTGAATTGCTGCGGATAATGCTGCTCCAGAAGAAATTCCGACTAATACGCCCTCTTTCTTTGCCAGAAGTTTTGCTTTTTCAAATGCATCATCATTTTCAATTGTGATAATCTCATCATATACCTGTGTATTTAATACGTCCGGTACGAATCCGGCGCCAATACCCTGAATTTTGTGTGCTCCGCTCTTGCCTTCGGAAAGTACCGGAGATGTTGCAGGCTCAACTGCGATGATCTTTACATCCGGGTTCTGGGATTTCAGATACTCGCCAACACCTGTTAATGTTCCGCCTGTACCTACACCTGCGATAAATACATCTACTTTTCCGTCTGTATCGTTCCAGATCTCCGGACCGGTTGTTGCTTTGTGTGCTGCCGGGTTTGCCGGGTTTACAAACTGTCCTGGAATGTAGCTGTTTGGAATCTCTTTTGCAAGTTCGTCAGCTTTCTCAATGGCTCCTTTCATTCCTTTGGAACCCTCTGTTAAAACGATCTCAGCACCGTATGCTTTTAAGATGTTTCTTCTCTCAACACTCATGGTCTCCGGCATGGTAAGGATGATTCTGTATCCTTTTGCTGCTGCGATAGATGCAAGACCAATACCTGTGTTTCCGGAAGTCGGCTCGATGATAACGGATCCTTCTTTTAATAATCCTTTTGCTTCAGCGTCATCGATCATTGCTTTTGCAATTCTGTCCTTGACGCTTCCTGCCGGATTGAAGTATTCTAATTTTACAAGGATTTTAGCGTTGAGATCCTGATCTTTCTCTACATTTGTAACTTCAACCAGTGGTGTGTTACCGATTAAACCAAGTGTTCCTTTATAAATGTTAGCCATTGTTTCGTCCTCCTATAAATCATATCTGTTTTCTATGTTTTATTTGTTGAATGTATTATATTCCCGTTATTCCTATTTGTCAACTAGGTTTTGAAAGTTTTTTATATTTTTTTCACAAAGAATACCGTAAAACCGCGTAAATACTGGGTATATGGCTGTTTCTATTTTTCAAAAAAGACCTTCTTCAGACGTTTTTCTGTCCAAAGAAGGTCTTTTTTGTTTCACCAACTTATCAGGTATGTTTTATATTTTATCTTATTTTTTAACCCGGATAGCTGCTACAGCGCAGTCATCTGCTGATTTCTGGGCTCTCTCCTCTAAGTCTGCCGGAATTTCCTCATGAAGAATATCGATACAATGCTCCTCATAGTTTCTTTTAAAAATGTCCGGGTATAAATCTTCACAAATTCCACAACGAATACAATAATCTGCAATTTCAAGTCTCATACTTAGCACGCTCCTTTCACATATGATGCTGCACTGTCACCAGCCAGTAAACCGGTCGGCATGGAACCAAATACTGTTCCACCTGCATTTACCGGAGGATTTCCATACAGACTTCCGGTTACCATATCACCTGCGCCATAAAGTCCCGGAATCGGCTGATTGTTGCTGTCAATAATATTTGCATTTTCATCAATCAAAAGTCCTCCCATGGTGTTGTAAGCGCCTGCAAAAATACGGAAGCAATAAATATGTCCACTCTCTTCCCGAACAGCTCGCATGCAGGAAGGATCTGTCTTGAAGTCCTCATCATAACCAAGTTCTACTGCTTTATTATATTTCTCAATTGTTTTCTTTAATTCTGTCTCATTGATTCCCATGTACTCGGCCACCTCATGAATAGTATCGAAATGACAGATATGTTTATTGCCGGCAGCAATGGCAGCATCCATCTGTGCACGGATATTCTGAATCTTCATTCCTTTGAAAATGAAATATACATATCTCTCATCTACACCATCTTCCAGTGCCTTAGCGGTATCCTCATCCATAAGCATATAACCGCACATATTTGGCTGATTGCTGTATGCTGCTGACATTGCGGTATGCTGATTGGACATTTCCTCATTAATGAAACGTTTTCCGTTTTCATTGACACGCAGATACGGCTGCTCTACCACGATTTTAATCTGATTTGCCGCAAACCACGGAGTGTTCGGCCCGATACGGATGCATGGATTCGGAACCTCAGGATCCGCACTGATGGCAAATCCACCTTTTTTACCGCCAACGGCCCAGACTGCTTTCTGTCCATCTCCATCCTGACAGCTGTCCGGGAATGTCTTGATGACCTGTGTGCCTTCTTTATATACTTCCTCAAATTTTGTATGAACAATGCCTTCTTCTTTCATCATTTCCAGATCTGCACTGATACCACCGGAAGCAACAACCAAGGCTTTGCACTTAATTTCAATTTTCTCTCCGTTCTTGTCACAAGCAACTGCTCCGGTTACTTTTCCGCTTTCATCACGAATAATTTTTTTAATTGGTGTCTGGAAATAGAACTCCACGCCCCTTTTCTCCAATGCAAAACGCATACGCAAAAGTGCCAATGCCATAGCATGTCCCTGTCCTCGTCCGTTCAAGAAATAAATATCACCGACATCTAAGCCATTTGCATGTCCCATGGTATATCCACGCTGTGTTCCATACTCTGCCGGATCACGCTTTACAACCATAGGAGCTTCAATTTTTAATTCCTCCAGAAAGATTTTCGGGAACTCAGAAGAATATTTTACTACTTTACTGATCAGTCCCATGTTTGCATTGTAATTGGAAAATCTTGCCAATACCTCATAGGCGCTTTTCTGTGCCCCCGGTGTGTCCGGTGTGGAACAAAAGCACATCGGACAGTTGGAAACTGCGCCTCCTTGTGCCGGATATTTCTCAAATACCGCGATTTTCAATCCACCTGCATTTGCCAGTTTGTAAGCAGCTCCCATACCGGCTACACCACTACCCATAACAGCAACATCAACTTCTACTGCTTTACTCATACCTGTTCTCCTCTCGTCTGAAACTTGTTTTTATCAGGAAAACATTCTGCAGTGTTTTGTCTGCTTTTTATCGGGAAGATTATGTGTCATCCAAGCAAAACATCCTGCAATTTTGTTTTCCTCTCTGTTACTGAAAGTCTAACAAATTGCAGGATGTTTTTCGTCACCAAAAAAGTTCTCTTTTCTGTATTTATTTGTGTTCAAATGTGCATAGTGGACACTACCGGTTTTTCCACGCCAGATACTGATCCACAAGTTCTCCCATAACCATCTGTTTCTTAATTTCCGTGTCCTTCAGCTCCACCTGCCAGGTGTCCTCCACAAATTGAACCGCTTTACGGACTGTGTTGCGGTGCAGATACATCTGTTCCGCCGCATGAGTTGCGTTACAGTCACATTTCAGATACACCAGAATCTGACTGCAATACCTTGTCTGATTCTGCAGATCATACTCATGAAGCTTCCGATACAATCCCATTTTCAGATGCTCCAATGGCATTTTTGCTTCCATACTGGCAAACAGGTCAAAATAGTAATAATCTGTATACTGACAGATTCTACGCCCTTCCTTTCTGCCAAAGTCCAGCGCCACCTGTGCCTGATGAAAGGCTGCCGGAAGTTCCATGATCTGATAAAACTCATTGCTGACACCAAACCGGTAGCTGTAATTGTCCAACACATGGCTCAGATTTATTTCTTCCTGCTGGCTGAATCCGTTCCATGATCTGCTGCCAGTTTTCATAATCTTCAGCATACAGATCTTATCTTCATATAGGAATGGACGCACATCCCACATAGCCCGGGCAATCTGTCGGGCAAGAAATGGCAAAGGGACACTTTCCGTCTCCTCAAATTCCAGCACACCAAGTGCAAAACAGCCTTCCGCTTCCAGTCCGTCGATATTTTTTAATTGCTCTGATAACTGCTCCGGAGAAATTCCGGAAGGCTTCATCAAATTCAAAAGCAAGGTCTCATACAGCATCTGACCGAACCGCTGATGCTCATATTCCCGCTGCAGACAGAATGTCAGGTTAGCGATAAATATTTTCAGCAGATCCAGATATCCCATTTCAATCTCTGTCCGATTCGGGAAAATATAGCCATAACCGATGAGATTTCCATCCGCAGCAAACGCCATATACACATTTTGCAGTTCCGGATTTTCCACCGCAGGCGCAACAATGAGTGGCTGTTTCTCCAATTTGGAAAAAATACGCTGCTGCCGCACCAACGACATAGTATAGGCGTTGGTGTATCCATTGCGGATCGTTTCCTGAAAATGTGTCTCGATCGTCGGAAGTGCACTGGTATACGCCAGCACGTTAAACCCCGAATCAAACACAGTCATGGGATATTCCAATATCTCCGCACTCAGATCCAGCATTTCCTGTACATTTTTGCCTTCCAGTGCTGCGATATGCATCCGTTTATCCCACTCTGTCAGAAACCGAAAAATATTGATCATCCGATTCAGCACATAGGGTACGCCATATTTACCTGACACCAGAATCACTCCCGCCGGAATCTTCTTCAGTTGATCTTCTTCACACGCGCGG
>CABRZK010000023.1 GCA_902475415.1 uncultured Eubacterium sp. | reverse complement strand
TGCGTGATTCTGGTCAGCGAAAGCTGACATATTCTTCTCAGAATCACTGCACATCCTCGCGGAGCGTTTATCTCAGTCGGAGATTGAACTCCCACTGAGAAAGATTTGTTATTACTCACCACTTGCAGAAGTGGGAGTCTCAACTCAGACTGAGATGAATTCTGCGATAGACTTTCAATATACAATGACATTTTCGCAGTGCGTACACGGTGTGTACGACGAGAAAATGGAAGCAGTAGATTGGAAATCTAGCCAGAATGACTCGTTTTCGAAAGATTCCGAGAGTACATACTACCAAAAAAGAGGATTTTAAATGAAACTTTCAAGATTATTATTAGACGCATTGGAAACTTTTCCAAATTTTATCATTATAGATAAAAATGCAACCATTGTTTATCTGAATGAATCCTATGCCAGTCTCCTTGGTATTCCGCGGGAACAGGCCATCGGACAGCCTGTCACCGATGTGATTCCAAAGACCCGGATGATCGAAGTATTAAAATCCGGCAAACCGGACATCGGACACCTGATGACTCTTTATGACCATTCCCAGAAGAAAAATGTGACAGTTGCCTGCAATCGCATGCCGATTTTTCAAAACGGTCAGATCATTGGCGCCGCTGCCGTAACAATCATGCAGGATGTCATTCCAACAGTCACACAACTGAATCGTGAACTCTCCGCTGTCCGCAAAGAAAATGAATTCTACCGGCACGAATTAAACATGTTGCAAAATCATTTTGACAGCCTGAACCGCATCATCGGTCACTCGCCTGCCCTGCTTGAGATCAAACAGATCATTTCGGATTATGCTGCATCAGATCTGCCAATCCTGATTACAGGAGAGACCGGTGTCGGCAAGGAATTATTTGCAAAAGCAATCCATGAAATGAGTCCGCGCAAATTCCATCCCTATATAAAAATCAACTGTGCCGCCATTCCTACCGAACTGCTGGAATCAGAATTATTCGGATACGAACCGGGTGCTTTTTCCGGTGCTTCCAAAACCGGAAAGCCCGGTAAATTCGAGTTGGCCGACCACGGTACGATCCTGTTGGATGAAATCGGTGAAATGCCACAGACACTCCAGAGCAAATTGCTGCGCGTCCTTCAGGAACAGGAGTTTGAACGAATCGGCGGTATCAATACGATCAAGGTCAATGTAAGAATCATCTGCTGTACAAACCAGAATCTGCAACAACTGATCCAGACAAAACATTTTCGCAGCGACCTTTATTATCGTATCAACACCGTAGAATTAAAAATTCCGCCGCTGCGTAATCGAAAAAAGGATCTGGCTGAACTGACCGATTATTTTATTCAAAAATACAATACAGAACACAACACGCACGTCATTTCCATTGATACTGATGTCCTTCAGCTCTTCCAGACTTACGACTGGCCGGGAAATGTCCGGGAACTGGAGCACATTGTAGAACGCCTGTGCACCATCAACAACAACCGTACCATTACGATGAAAAGCTGCGGTTTCCTGCAGGAGCTCGTTCAACAATCTGTTCATGCAAATGCAGATGTTCCCTCATCTATTGCTTCAGATCAGTCCAGCTCACAGGCCTTGTGGAATGCAAACCCAGCTAATTTTGCTGCGCAGCACGATTCCACTGCTTCTGCCCCGACGACCGGTGAAGTATCCTGGAAGGATCTGTCCCGTAAAATCCAGAACACAGAAAAAGAGGCTATCATCCAGGCACTGCTGCAGACAAACGGAAACAAGGCAAAGGCCGCACGGCTGCTGAATATTGACCGGTCATCACTGTATTATAAATTAAAAAAATATAATATTACGGAATAAAACTACTTCAAAACCATATTTATATGGTATCATTTAAAAGACCGCCCTTATGTTTTGCTTTCCTATATGACAGGTATTCTGCCGATAGCAAAATACTCCAGCGGTTCTGAATTGAACATGTTTCTGGAATATACAATGGCTTCTGAAGAACGTTTTTCTGCGGATTTTGGTTTTACAGAAACGGAAACGGATCTTTTATATAACCGATATATTAATTGTACCGAAAATCCACAAATCACCCGGGAGGGCTTGCGTTTCTGGTATGATGGATATCAGACAAAATCCGGTGAAAAACTGTACAATCCACGATCTGTTGTCGCTGCCCTTTCCAATAATAATCTTGGAAATTACTGGACAAGCTCGGGACCATATGACGAAATTTATTATTACATCGAAAATAATATTGATGATGTGCGCACCGATCTGGCACTTATGGTTTCCGGTGAAAAAGTTCCCGCAAAAATACGGGAATATGCTACCACATCCATGAATCTGTCAACCCGTGATGAGATTTTTTCTGCCATGGTTGTTTATGGATTTTTAAGTTATGCAGACGGACAGATCTGTATTCCAAACAAAGAATTGATGGATAAATTTGATGATATGCTGATGAAAGAATCCTCTTTCGGTTATGTGTATCGACTGGCAAAAGAATCTGCCCGGATGTTATCCGCGACATTAGCCGGAGACACCGACACGATGACTTCTATTTTGGAATATGCACATAACACGGAAAGTCCACTGCTGGCTTATAACCATGAAACAGAACTGACTGCTGTTATAAATCTAATTTACCTCGCTGCCAGGGACAAATATCGGATAGAACGCGAAGACAAAGCCGGTATCGGATATGTAGATTTTATCTTTTATCCTTACAATCCAAAAGATACCTGTCTGATCCTTGAATTGAAAGTCGATCATTCTGCAGATGATGCTATTCAGCAGATCATTGACCGCAAATATGCACTTCGTTTTTTGGGAAAAACTGCTGAAAAACAGAAATACACCGGCAATATACTGGCGATTGGAATTGGCTATGATAAAGAAAAGAAAAAACACGAGTGTAAAGTTATGAAATTATAAATTCAGCGTATAACTAAAGAAAATGTGGTATTTTTCCTAGGCAGGCGATTGTTAGCCGCGAAGGTAAAATACCACATTTTCGTTTCATATATTAAAATAATTTTTAGGACGCTTTTCCGATACGTTTCAGATAAACTTTTGTCTCACTGACAACCACACCACTCAATGCCACCAGTGCGATCAGGTTCGGGATCGCCATCAGTCCATTAAAGATATCTGCAATGGTCCATACAGCAGAAACTGTCATGTACGGTCCGATAAATACTGCCAGAATATATAACCAACGATAACCTTTGACTACTTTCTGATTTCCATTGGATAAATACTCCAGACATTTTTCACTGTAATAATCCCATCCAAGAATCGTTGTAAATGCAAAGAACACCAGGCAGATCATCAAAATAAAGGATGAAAACTGCTCCGGGAACGGTAATGTCGTCTGGAATGCTTTTGTAGTAACTGCCACACCTTCCAGACCGATATTCCATGTACCTGCAATTACGATAGAAAGACCAGTCATTGTACAGATTACGATTGTATCGATAAATGTTCCCAGCATGGAAATCAGACCCTGCTGTCCCGGAGAATCTGTCAGTGCAGCGGCTGCTGCGATCGGTGCACTACCAAGGCCTGCCTCATTGGAGAAAATACCACGGGCAATACCTTTCTGCATTGCCATCAATACTGCTCCCAATGCTCCACCTGCTGCTGCCCGCAGACCAAACGCACTCTCAATAATTGTCCTGAACGCTCCCGGAATCTCTCCGAGGTGTGTCAGCAGAATGATTAATACAACAACTACATATGCAACTGCCATAAACGGCACGACAACCTGTGAAACACTGGAAATACGTTTGATGCCACCGATAATTACCAGTGCGACACAGATAGATAACAATACGCCTGCGATTACAACTGTCCAGGAATAATCCATTCCAAACATATGCACGGTCCATGTTTTATCCGGATCAAAAAATGTCTGTACGGCATTTGTGATACCATTGATCTGTGTAAATGTTCCGATACCAAACAAACCTACACAAACACCGAAAAATGCAAAAATCTTTGCCAGCCATCTCCATTTTGTTCCCATACCTTTTTCAATGTAGTAGAACGGGCCACCCACAATATGACCATCCTCTGCAACGGTACGATATTTCACTGCCAGCAGACATTCCGAATACTTTGTAGCCATACCTACAAAGGCAGCTACCCACATCCAGAACAATGCACCCGGACCTCCGGCTACCAGCGCGGTTGCAACACCGACGATGTTACCTGTACCGATGGTTGCGGACAATGCAGTACACAATGCTGCAAAACTGGATACTTCTCCGCTGTCACCACTTTTTTCATTTACAAAAAGTTCCTTGATTGCACGTGGCAGAAGTCGAATCTGCAGACCTTTGACTCTTATGGTCAGAAATACACCGACTGCCAGAATGAGGACGATCAGGGGAACGCCCCATACAAAATCGTCGATTGATGATAGAATTTGATTAAACATTTTTCTTCTCTCCCTCGTATGTTTTAGATCAGTACGTTTTTTTACAACAACTTCCCTGCATTATTCATTGCCTTCAAAGTATCGATATGCTGTGCTTCTAAGAAAAATATATCAGCTTGCGCTGACCGGAATCACACAGTAGCTCTCACATGCCTTTGACCTGAATCACATAGCATGAAATTCTGTACAACAAGTACATGGAAAATTGTCCTAAAAAAAAGAGACTGACAGAATATCAGCCTCTAAAGAGTAGAACATGCATATATTGTGGTATGCTCTGTCCTTTTGCCTGAGAGATAAGCAGTTATCGTAACTTCCGCGAATGTTTTGCATTTGAAAATCCGCTTTCATTACATCGTCATAACCGCGACACCTTCGGCGCTTCGTTAAACGAAGACTCTCCAGAGAGAACCCGTCTGTGACAAGTTCGAATAAAAGCATATCACATGTTTTGGCAGGATGCAAGCATTTTTCTTCATACAACGAACACCTGTCTGTCTATAAATTACAGCTTGAGCGTTCCCTTCGCAAAATGCCGTTTCGGACAGGCAGAGATTTTTTATCCATTTCCAAGTTTCCCGCACTACGAATTGGAATCTGTCGGGTTCTTCTAATGACTAAATTACCATTCCTGACTATCCATTATGTAGTGAAGTAGTAAAGTTTTCCTGTAAATCAAGCAGATTCATTACTAGTTTTACCATTACATCTTTCTCATCCGGCTTTGATTCAGCGATCATCAATGTGATTGCTACCAAGGTTCCTTCACTAAGTCTCTTAGTACCATCTTGGAATAAAGCATTATTCTTATCCAAAAATTCTAGGAACAAAGATGCCGCTATTCTTTTACAACCATCCGCATATGGATGATCCTTAATCATAAAATACAATAGATTTGCGGCTTTTTCTTCTACGGATGGATATGCCTCTTGTCCAAAGGCACTTTGATACACTGCCGCTATTATGCCGGCTACTTTACCATTTTCTTTTTCTATACCAAACACATCCGTATTAAATGTATCTTGCATCTTTCCAACCATTTCAACACATTCTTCATAAGTAATGCGATAAATAGGTTTATTTCCAGTCGGCTTACATAATTTCTGATGATCATATTGGTCAAGCAGAAGTAATGCATCTGTGTATTCATTTACAGCTCTAAGCACATCCGTTTCCTCAATATCAAGTGCATCTGCAAGCATTCTACTTTGTATATCAACCGTTTTTTGAAGTGCTTGGAGACGCTTCTCATTGATAGCATAGCCTTTCATAATATATTGTTTAAGTATATTATTTGCCCATTTTCTAAATGCTATACCTCTTTTTGAATTAACTCGATAGCCTACAGACAAAATCATATCCAGATTATATATTTTAGGTTTTCTTCCTCCTGTACTTTTATCGGAAAAACCGATAGAAGTCTCATCTAACTCTCCAGACATTATAATATTATTAATATGTTCACTCAACGTAGCTTGCTTTACGCCAAATAATTTTCCCATCTGCTTTTGCGTCAACCAAACTGTCTCCTCTTCAGGATTAATCTGAACTTCTATATTTACATCACCATCTGTAAATATTACTATTTCGTTATTCATCCAATAATCACCCTATCTTTTCTTGTTTTTTCGCAATGCAACTATCCTATCTTCTTTCCATTCGGACAAGAAGCATCCCTCGCTCAAAGAGCCCGGTCAGCTCCAATTTGTATATATTTCATTTCTTAAATTATACACAAAGTTTGAATCTTTCTCCACTTATTTATCATCTGAAAATCTCCTTTCAATGATATCGCCTTTGCTATCAGAAATATATTTGCCTTGCGTCTATCTTGCTGTCAGTATAAAATATCTGTTGTGATCATCTTCCAGTAAGATTTACAGGTGCCCGTTTTAAAAAACTCTCTGTGAGCCTGCTGTGAAGAATAGTAAACTACTCTCCCCAAACCTTTCAACGATAAGCTCTGGGGATACATCAAAAAATTCATGAGGTGAAACATTATGAAACAGATTACATTAGGAAGTACCGGTATTCAGACACCGCAAAATGCATTTGGTGCACTGCCGGTTCAGCGTGTATCCATGGATCAGGCGGTCAAAATCCTGCAGCGTGCCTACGAAGGCGGCATGACATTTTTTGACACTGCCCGTGCTTACAGCGACAGCGAAGAAAAAATGGGCGAAGCCTTTGGTCACATGCGTGACAAAATTTATATTGCAACCAAAACAGCCGCAACGACTCCGGATGAATTCTGGCGTCAGTTAGAAACATCCCTGCACTTACTCAAAACAGACTATCTGGATCTGTATCAGTTCCACTGTGTCAACCAGTGTTACCGCCCGGAAGACGGAACAGGAATGTATGAATGTATGCTGAAAGCAAAAGAACAGGGTATGATCCGCCACATCGGTGTCACTGCGCACAAGATCGGTATCGCAGAAGAATGTGTCGCTTCCGGTCTGTACGAAACCATGCAGTTCCCGTTCAGCTATCTTTCCTCCGAACAGGAATTAAATCTGGTAAAAGCCTGTTCCGAGCAGAACATGGGATTTATCGCCATGAAAGGACTGGCTGGTGGTCTGATTCACAATTCCAAAGCAGCCATGGCATACATGACACAGTTTGATAATGTTCTGCCAATCTGGGGAATCCAGAAAGAATCCGAACTGGAAGAGTGGCTTTCCTACATGGAAAATACCCCTTCCATGGATGAAGAAATTTCTGCATATATCGAAAAAGAAAAACAGGAGCTCACCGGTGATTTCTGCCGTGGATGCGGTTACTGTATGCCATGTCCGGCAGGTATCATGATCAACCAGTGTGCAAGAATGTCCCTGATGCTGCGCCGTGCTCCGAGCGCCGCTTGGCTGACACCGCAGATGCAGGAAGAAATGAAAAAAATTGAAAACTGCCTCGAATGCGGACAGTGTATGAAAAAATGTCCGTATGAGCTGAACACACCGGAGCTTCTGAAGAAAAACTATGAGGACTACAAAAAAGTCCTTGCAGGAGAAGTATCCGTAAATTAATTTCCTGTTTACGTTGAAAACGCCAAAGATGGATTTTTGATTCTATCTTTGGCGTTTTCATATAAACAGAAATTACTCGGCATTTAATTTTTCTGCATATTCTTTGGCTGTATTTTGTACTAACTCATAATCATCAGACACACCGACAATTTCAGCTGCCTGCTGATACTGAGAAATCGTGGTTTCTGTCTTTACATCAATTAATTTTTCCAGTTCATCACCTTCCAGATATGTTAACGTACACGCATCTGAAATTTCTTTTTCATATGCCGGAAGTAATTCATTGTCATAACGATCTTTCATCCAGGAAATTGTTTCATTATACGCTTCTGTAAAAATCTTCTGCTGCTCCTCGGATAATTTTTCCCAGGAAGCTTCATTCATCATACAGATTCCTGTACCACCTGTAGCTGATAAAACCAGACAGCTTTTTGCGGTCTCATAAAGTTTCATGGACGAAACAGATGAAATACCGGCGGCAAAGCAATCTACAACACCTCTGGAAAGAGATTCATACGCGTCTGCCGTTTCACAGGTAACTACGTTCAATCCCATTGCCTCATATACTGCCGCTCCCTGTGCAGGAATTCCAAAAGCCCGGCCTTTCAAGTCTTCCATGGTAGATGCTTCAGAACGACATACTACCACATTATAATCACCAATATTATAACCAAATGGATGTACACCTGCAGCTGTCGCTTCTTCCTGCAATAATGGAGATGTTTTCTCATCTTCATTTGCAATATAATTGAATATATCTACACCTTTCGATGCAGTATTTCCATTCGCTCCGATCTGCCACAATGGCATAACCTGTGATGCTATTCCCTGCATTGGAGATGCCAGATCGACTGCTCCCTGCTGGAGATAAGAAAATTCCTCTGGTAAGGTATATAAAGTTCCTCCATAATAACGTTCAAACTGAATATCCCCATTTGTTTTTTCTTCAATCAGCTGACACATATGTTCCAACGAATCACATAAAATAGATCCCTCATTAAATGTTGAGCCTACCTTGAACACTAATGATGCATCCGATTTGCTGTATGATGATGCTCCCTCACTTTCTGCTGATGTCGTATTTGTGTTATTTCCTGTGCTGGTACCTGTTTCTGCCGTTGTTCCACATCCCACCATTGCGCCAATCATAGATACACATACAGCACCTGCTAATAATTTCTTTAATAAATTCATTTTCCGGCTCATCTTTTTCTCCTTGTATAAGTTTGTGTTATTAATTGTGAACCGCAAATATTTTTTCAGTTTTTCCTCTTTCTATAAATCGTCCTCTGTGCAATAATAACGGCATATCATCCGATACAATTTCTGCGCCGATCTGCTTAATATCTGTCCATCTCTACGGATAATACCAATCGGTAATACACACTCCGGATTAATAATATCTATTTTATGTGCGATATCATTTCCATTCATATATTGTCCTGTCAAGCTCTGCTGTTTTTCATCTCCAAAGAAATATTCCAGGACAAACGCAGCTCCAATACCTTTATTCAACGCCTGAAACGTCATATCTGCATTACTTTGGTAAATGTGCGGAGTAAAGTGAACCTGTTTACACCAGGAAATAATCAGATTTCTTTCATCTGAACTTGCTGCCTGTACGAAAAAAAGTTCATTTTTCATATCTGCCAGATCAACTTCATGAATATTATTTTTTGCCAGAACATGCTCTTTTCCAACAGCAAGACACATTGGTATTTCTGTTAATGGCTTCCAGATAAATCCAGGGGTCTCCGGTGCTTTATGACATACCGCAAAATCAATTTCATGGTTCATGATTGCTCTCTCACATTCAAAAGAACTCATTACAAACTGGTTAAAAAACACCTCTGGATTTTCTTCCATATAACGATCAAAAATGCCTGAAATCAATCGATCTGCCGGAATAGCCACACGGACATTTCGTTCAGCTTCTTCCATCAGCGCTTTTATTTCTTCTTTACAGGATTTTTGCTGTTTCAAGACACTTTCTGCAAACCGATACATGACTTCACCGGCTTCATTCAAAATCAACTTATTGCTGTAACGTTCAAACAACGGATATCCAACCTCATTTTCCAATCGGGCAATTACTTTACTCAATCCAGAAGCTGAAATGTATGATTCACCTGCTGCCTTTGAAATATTCTGTGTTTCCGCAACCAGTTTAAAATATTCCAGATGTAAAAGATTCATTGTGTTTTATCCCTCGTTTTGTTTTTTTTATTATTTTATCACAGCGACTTTCTGAAATAAATATTTGCTCACAACTTTACTATTGTCTTATCAAATTACAATCTTACATCTATAAATCGTCTACACTATTTCAGTCGACGGCTGAACTCCGACTGAAAATTTTTTGTTACTACTCCCCCCTAAAGGAGTGGGACTTTCAACTCAGACTGAAATGGATTTTGCCTTTATATACACCAGTCTCAGCTTTCATTTCCTTTCCATCTACTGTCATAACTAATGTCTTACCCTTCGGCGCCTGCACTGCAGAAGTTTCATCGATATGAAGTCCTGTAATCCAGCATTCGTCCGGAACAGTCCATACACTATGATCATTTAAATGAACAATAACGCCATTATTTACCGGTTCTTTTACAGTATTTGTTACTACTCCGATTTCATAGTAATTATATGAGGTCAAAACCGGTGAGGCATGCCGTCCGATACTTGCAGAAATCTGACCATTGCAGATTACACGATTTAATACTACATCCAGATTTTTTGCTCCCTGCAGATCTGCACCAAATCCATGATGTTTCGGACCTTCCGGCGGCTGCCATGGCATTTCAAACTGTGGACATCTCTGATTTACAAATAAGTTTGTGCTGGCATTGAAAATATTATCATTGATTGTCATATCAGAAAATTCAACCATAACATCCTCTGTCGGATCTGCTTCCGTAATATCACGACCTTCAATCAAAACATCTTCTTCTCCCAACGGATCTTCATAATATCCATCGGCATTCGGCTGTTCATCATTATCCATTACCTGAAGCAACACACCGTTTTTCGGGTAGAATTCACTGTCTTTTACACGGATATAAGAACTTGATCCTTTAATACAGATACCTGCTTTTTCGGTATGAAATACACATTTATCTACGATATCCAGAGTTCCCTGATAATTACGATATACAATAACACCGATTCGTGCATTTACTCTGGTATGATTTTTAAATACTCCACTGGCTTCATTACTTGCCATGATCATAGCGTATGTAATATCTGAAAAATTACAATTATCGAACGTATCGATTGTATTTCCAATGGAAAATGCACCATATGCACTCTCACCTGTTTTGTATATCTCAGAATCTTTCACATTCATACGCACATTCTGTGGCATATCAATAGATAACACTCCCCAGCCCTGTGATTTACAGATACAATTCTCAATATTAACCGTTGCCCGGTCTGTAAAAAATGATGCTCGACACGTTCCCAATGTACCCAATACCCATGCATTGGAGTATGCGCTTCCAAGACCGATATGCTGTTTATAACCGATTGGCATTTCATCTGTTGTCTCTGCGAAAATAGTACTGTGACGCATGGTCAAAACAGCATCATCCCCTGCATATATGGTACCTCTGACAACGCCTTTTGTGTGAATATCGCAGTCTTCTATTAATACTTTTGCCCGATCTCTGGCCATAATACCAAATCCCATTCCCATAAAGTCATTGGAGCCATTCCCCAGAAAATCAATCTTGGTATTTGTAATTTTATATTCACTGTTTCCATCTACAATAATTCCATTAAAATCAGGATCATTTGCAGTCATTACTACTTTATCTGCCTGCGTATCTTCCACGCTGCCACTTAATATTCCATCCAGCACAGATGTTTCTTTCTGAATCCTGTTATCTGTAATATGTGCTGCAACTCGATAAGTGTATTCTTTATTATTATCAAATACAAACGGACGGGTAATCGCTTCTCTGACGCAAATTTGAATATCTCCTTTATATTCTCCCGGTAAAATTCGCTCCGGATGCCCATCCAATAACATTGTCACGGTCTTTCCCTCCGGAGCTACAACGTGGCATTTAGGGTAAATTCTTAAATAATCAAGTTTTACATCATTTGCAACAACCCAGTCTTTTTCTTTTACTACCATACTCTGCATGGCGTTCCTCCTTCTCACTATTACTTTTCTTATCACACCCCGGCCAGGTTTTTGATAATCTGATTAAATCATATTTGGCAACAGACGAACAGAAACAAAAAGTCTCTGTTTTATGAACTTTTTGTCACGGTAGTTTATCCCCGTTTTTCCATGACATTTTGTCTGACTTCAGGCAACTCTTTGTCTGTGTACAACACATTTCAACCAATGATATGGTAGTTACATCAAATCTCGCGAGAATTTCGGCATTAAACTAACGAAAACCAAAAACTTAAAACAAGAGAAAGGATTTTGTATTATGAAAAAATTTGAAAGTTACAGAGATATTCCACAGGAAGTAATTGAAGAACTGCTTGCTCCCGGATATGGGCCAATGGAATTTGGAGATGTAATGTTGGAAGATGGAACTGTATATTCCTCCACTTACGCACGGTTTCCTTATGCCAAAGGATATATGATCGACTGGTGGTTCAGTTCATATTTGAAAAACACTACGAATTACCAGTTCTGGAGTCCTGATCACGGCACTTTTGAATGGGCTGATAACAAAAAACCCGGAACAACGATCGGGGGAACACACATCAGCAAAGAAACATTCGGCACAGAAACAATTCCTATGGCAATTACATTTTACGACTATACTGATCTGGTAGATGCCAAGCGTGTCAAAGATGCTAATATCTCCTGTTTTCTTGTTGCTGAAGTGCGTCTTCAGGAAACAGGTCAACTGTTAAGTTGTTTCCTTCATGTTGCACGGGATACCTACTACGGATGTGAATTACGAAATCGATTCTGGGCACCAGGTGATACCAGAGAGCATACCCGCGCCATGAATTTACACAATGTCGAGGAAATGGGCAGTCTTGCTGAATTTCTTCCGGGACTGTATTTAAGAGAACACAAATAATCCATTCTGTCTGCTATTTGAAAGGAGTCAGCTTATGTTTTCCAAAATAGACAAACTGCTTATAAAAATTTTTGGCAAAATTGCCTTGTTATCCGGAATTTTTATGATCATTATCTCATTTCTGGCAACTGCAAATGTCCTGACATCAAAATTATTTAAATGGTCTATCCCAGCTGCAAACGACTGGGTAACCTACCTGTTTCTTACAGCTGTCTACTGTTCCATTGTTTATGTCAGACTGGACACCGGACTTATTGCTGTGGATCTTCTGAGTTCTCATTACCCGGCAATAGTCAAAAATTTAATTTCTATTATCGCTGATGTGTGTGGTATTCTGATTTTTGGTGCAATTTTCCGATATTCTATTCCCTTGTTGCAGCAAAATTTCAAATATCACGCAATGTCATCCACTGCCGCCGGAGCGTTCCCGCTATGGCCGTTTAATCTGATTATTATTATATTTGCACTGTTAATGATCGTTGCTATGATCTGGTGTATTTTACGTGTGTTTGTAAATGGCATTACAAAAGAAATACCTAAACCAGCCACAACTGCTGATGGTTTATTAACAGAGGAAGGAGAACCATTATGACAAGTACAGCTATCTTTGGTCTTGCCTGTTTCGGTATTATGATTGCTTTGATTATTCTCGGTATACCCATTGCAATTTCCATGTTCGTGATTTCAGTTGTTGGTTTCTATATCACCGGTGGAATCAGCATGCTGAGCACCCAGTTATCCAATGGTATTTTTTCACTGTCAGCATCCTATACCTTTGCAGTTGTACCGCTATTTATGATTGTCGGAGTATTGGCGGGAGAAACCGGAATCGCCTCCGGTGCTTATAATGGTGCCCGTGCATGGGTAGGAAAATACCGTGGCGGACTCCTCTACACGACTGTTGTATCCAACGCACTCTTTGGCGCCTGCTCCGGAATTTCTGTCGCTTCCAATGCTGTTTTTTGCAAAATAGCTGCTCCGGAACTGAGAAAAGCAAAATATGATGACTCACTTTCTCTCGGATGTATTTCTGCAGCCGGAAGTCTGTCTTCACTGATTCCTCCAAGCATTCCGATTATTACAGTCTGCATTTTATCCAATCTGTCTATCGGAACGGCATTAATCTGTAGTACAGCCGCCGGCATCATTACCATGCTGATCATGATGTTTATCATCAAAGGAACACAGTTAATCCGTCCGGATAAAGTTCCTGAGCCAACAGAAGAAGACCGCAATATTACTTTCCAGGACAAACTTAAAAGCCTGAAATTATTGGTTCCTATTCTGGCATTATTTGCCCTGATTGTCGGAGGTTCTTTCTTTGGATGGTTTTCTGCTACAGTCGGCGGTGCCGTCGCTTCTGTTGCAATTATTATTTATGCAATCATTCGACGCATGCCTGTAAAACAGTTACTTCATGCAGTATGCGAAAGTGCCTCTCAGTTTGCAGGTATTTACTTAATGATCATGGCCGGTTCTCTGTTTAGCAGATTTATCACCACAACAGGACTGGCAAACCAGCTTGCCTCTCTGATCTCCGGCTTGCATATGGCACCGATTTTCATCTTCCTGATTGTTGTTGTATTTTATTTATTCTGTGGATGTTTTATCGCAGTTATGCCAATTATTATTATTACCGTTCCGGTTTTATTACCACTGTTAGAAAACCTGGGCTTTAACCCATATGCGATGGCAATCTGTCTGGTTCTGTTATGTGAACTTGGCAATATTACTCCACCAGTTGGTAATTCAGTATTTACAACGGCAATTATAACCGGTGAAAATCCGATGAAAATCTTTAAAGGTGTTACTCCATTTTTTATTGCCGAATTAGCATCTTGTGTGCTTTTTGGTATGGTACCTATTATTGTCACATTTCTTCCCAACCTGTTGGGAATGTAACTTGAAAAGGAATGAAGAATATGTCAACCATTTATCAACAGGTTCAACCTGTATGCCCCATCGTGTTTGGTGTAGACACACTGGAAGAACTTCCAAGTTATATTAAAAGTTATCACGGAACTCGTGTATTTTGTATCTGTGATCCGGGAATTCGTTCGACTACTATCATAGATTCTCTTACTTCCTCACTCCAAAATCAGGGAATCTTTTATACAATATTTGACAAGGTCGTTCCCGATGCTCCGGATCACATCATTAATGCTGCTGCACTGGAAGCCCGCAATAGCCATTCCGATCTTGTAATCGGTATTGGTGGTGGAAGCAGCATGGATACTGCAAAAGCGGTTACTGTATTATTGGAAAATCCAGGTAATATTTCTGACTATTATGTAAAACCTGCCACAGAATTTTCCACCAGACTTCCATTGATTCTACTCCCAACCTCCTCAGGAACAGGAAGCGAAGTGACCGGCTTGTGTGTAATTCATGACACAAAAACTAACACAAAAAT
>CABRZK010000022.1 GCA_902475415.1 uncultured Eubacterium sp. | reverse complement strand
GTGAATAAAGCTGATGTGGATAAAGTGTCCCAGGCGCTGCAGAAAATGATGCAGGAAGATCTGACACTGAAGGCTGTCAATGACAGTGAAAATCATCAGTCCCTGCTGTATGCTATCGGTGATCAGCAGCTGGATGTTGTGGTAAGTAAACTAAAAGAAAAATACAAAGTGGATATTACACTGGAAAAACCAAAGGTTGCATTCCGTGAAACAATCCGTAAAAAAGCAGATGTTGAATACAAATACAAAAAACAGTCCGGCGGACATGGACAGTATGGTCATGTTAAGATGACATTTGAGCCATCCGGAAATCTGGAAGAAGCATATGAATTTGACCAGATCGTGGTAGGAGGAGCAGTTCCGAAGAACTATTTCCCGGCTGTTGAAAAAGGTATTCAGGAATCTGTAGAGCGTGGCCCGCTGGCCGGTTATCCGGTTGTCGGCGTGAAAGCCGTATTATATGATGGCTCTTACCACCCGGTAGATTCTTCCGAGATGGCATTCAAGACCGCAGCTATTCAGGCATTCAAGAAAGGCTTTATGGAGGCATCTCCGATTTTATTAGAGCCGATTGCATCCGTAAAAGTTCTGGTACCGGACAAATATACCGGTGATATTATGGGAGATTTAAATAAACGCCGTGGTCGTGTACTTGGAATGAATCCGGTGGAAGGTGGCAAACAGGAGATTATCGCAGATGTACCAATGTCATCCCTGTTTGGATACAACACCGATCTTCGTTCCATGACCGGCGGTAGCGGTGTGTATGAGTATGAGTTTGCACGTTATGAGCAGGCACCATCTGATGTACAGGAGAAAGAAGTGGCTGCAAGAGCAGAAGCATAGTCAGACAATTCAGGATGTGTATAAAAGATTAGGATAAATGAGCAGAGGCGAAAGTCTCTGCTCATTTTATACGTTACAGACGTTTTGCGAATGGTGCGCGTGAATTGTGGTCTTTTCACGTTGGAACTATCATGATTTTATCCCCGGATTACTTGACAAAATCAGTGGTTGTGTTAAAATTTCTACAGACTATGTCCACGAAAGAGAAAGATGGACAATCTGTTAGGAGGAATGAAAATGGCTGTACCGTACAATCACAGAGAGATTGAACAGAAATGGCGTAAAATCTGGGAAGAACACCCGGTTAATGTAAATGATGGAAAGAAACCAAAATACTACTGTCTGGATATGTTTCCGTATCCGTCAGGAAATGGTCTCCATGTAGGACACTGGAGAGGATATGTTATCTCCGATGTATGGAGCAGATATAAAATGCTGAACGGATATTATCTGATTCATCCGATGGGATGGGATGCATTCGGACTTCCGGCTGAGAACTATGCGATCAAGATGGGCGTACATCCGGAGAAATCCACAGCAGAAAATATTGCAAATATCAAACGTCAGATCAAAGAGATCGCTGCCGTTTATGACTGGGATATGGAAGTAAATACAACCGATCCGAAGTTCTATAAATGGACACAGTGGATTTTTGTAAAAATGTTTAAAGCTGGCCTGGCTTATCAGAAAGAGATGCCGATCAACTGGTGTCCGTCCTGTAAAACAGGTCTGGCAAACGAAGAGGTTGTCAATGGTAAATGTGAGCGTTGCGGCGCTGATGTAACCAAGAAAAACCTGAAACAGTGGATGTTAAAGATCACAGCTTACGCGGATCGTCTGCTGGATGACCTTGATAAACTTGACTGGCCGGAGAAAGTGAAAAAGATGCAGACTGACTGGATCGGCAAGAGTCATGGAGCTGAGGTCAACTTCAAAGTTGAGAATACAGATAAAGAGATTACTGTATACACCACCAGACCGGATACCTTACATGGTGCTACTTTCATGGTTCTGGCTCCGGAGCATGCAATGGCAAAAGAGCTTGCAACAGATGAGACAAGAGCAGCAGTAGAAGATTATATTTACCAGTCTTCTCTGAAATCTTCCGTAGACCGTCTGCAGGACAAAGAAAAAACAGGTGTATTTACCGGAAGTTATGCCATCAACCCGATCAACGGTGCAAAAGTACCGATCTGGCTGTCTGATTATGTATTAGCTGATTACGGTACCGGCGCGATTATGTGTGTACCGGCGCATGATGACCGTGACTTTGAGTTCGCAACCAAATTCAATATTCCGATCATCCAGGTTATTGCAAAAGATGGCAAAGAGATCGAGAATATGACTGAGGCATACACAGATGCCAAAGGTACCATGATCAATTCCGGTGAGTGGAACGGAATGGAATCTTCGGTATTGAAGAAAGAAGCTCCGCACATCATCGAGGAGATGGGTATTGGTAAAGCAACCACAAACTACAAACTGAGAGACTGGGTATTCTCCCGTCAGCGTTACTGGGGTGAGCCGATTCCAATCGTTCACTGCCCGGACTGCGGACCTGTTCCGGTTCCGGAAGAAGAACTTCCGCTGTTATTACCGGAGGTTGAGTCCTATCAGCCGACAGGTACCGGAGAATCTCCGCTGGCAGATATTACAGACTGGGTAAATACAACCTGCCCATGCTGTGGAAAACCTGCAAAACGTGAGACAAATACCATGCCACAGTGGGCAGGATCTTCCTGGTATTTCCTTCGTTATGTAGATAACAAAAATGATAAAGAACTGGTTTCCAGAGAAAAAGCAGACAAATATCTGCCGGTTGATATGTATATCGGTGGTGTTGAGCATGCGGTACTGCATCTGCTTTACTCCA
Source organism: uncultured Eubacterium sp. (assembly GCA_902475415.1). GTDB lineage: Bacteria > Bacillota > Clostridia > Lachnospirales > Lachnospiraceae > Eubacterium_I. The sequence continues at coordinate 12,188 of CABRZK010000022.1, read as the reverse complement.
GATTCTATACCAAATTCTTAAACGATATCGGAGTGATTGACTTTGATGAGCCGTTCCACAAACTGTTCAATCAGGGTATGATCACAGGTAAAAACGGTATCAAGATGAGTAAATCCAAAGGAAACGTAATTTCCCCGGATGATCTGGTACGTGATTACGGATGTGATTCTCTGAGACTGTATGAGCTGTTCGTAGGACCGCCAGAGCTGGATTCCGAGTGGGATGATAGAGGAATCGACGGAGTCTACCGTTTCATCACACGTTTCTGGAAATTAGTACTGGATAACAAAGATTCCGGTGTCAAAGAGACAAAAGAACTGGTAAAAATCCGCCATAAAATGGTTTATGATATTACCACACGTCTGGAAAGCTTCAGCCTGAACACTGTAATTTCCGGATTCATGGAGTACAATAACAAACTCATCGATATGGCGAAAAAAGGTGGCGTCGACAAAGAGACATTAGAGACATTTGTAATTCTGATGGCACCGTTTGCACCACATATCAGTGAGGAACTGTGGAGCCAGCTTGGTCATGAGACATCTGTATTCAAAGAGACATGGCCATCCTATGATGAAGATGCAATGAAAGATGACGAGAAAGAGCTTGCTGTTCAGATCAACGGTAAGACAAAATGCGTTGTTACACTTCCGGCTGATGTCAGCAAAGAAGATGCCATTGCAGCAGGTAAAGCAGCACTTGGCGATAAACTGACAGGAAACGTAATCAAAGAAATCTACGTTCCGGGCAGAATCATCAATATCGTGGCAAAATAAAGTGAATAAAAAAGAGTAATCACAGGATTTTGTGAACAGAAATAAGAAAATGAAAAGGCGTCCGTTTGGGCGTCTTTTTATATTGCTGGAAAATCTCCTGTGTGTTACCATGAGAGCAGAGAAGTCAGCATGCTTATATGATTGGTAATGGTTGAATGAGACTTGTGAATTGTGTGTGATCACGATACCATGAAAGCAAGAATGAACTTGTGTGTGTGCTTGCATGAGACAGGAGGAGAAGGAATGGCAGAAATTATATTTCATGAGGAAACAAAAACATTTCATTTATATAATGAGAAGATCAGCTATCTGATGTGTGTGATGAAAAACGGACATCTGGGACAGCTTTATTTTGGTAAAAAAATACGGGATAAGGAAGATTTTTCTTATCTGACGGAGACGTGTCAGCGACCGATGAGCTCCTGTATTTATGAGGGAGAACGGTCATTTTCTCTGGAGCATCTGCGGCAGGAATATCCGGTATTCGGAACGACGGATTACCGGGAGCCAGCCATTGAGATTTTGCAGGAAAATGGCAGTCGGATTTCAGAATTTATCTACGAAGGATACGAAATCACGGAAGGAAAGCCAAAACTTGCAGGGCTTCCGGCTACTTATACGGAATCACCCGAAGAAGCAAAGACGATAACCATCTTTTTACGTGATGCAGTGACAGAGGTAAAAATATCGCTGATGTACACTATTTTTGACGGGGAGTCTGCCATTGCACGAAGTGCTTATATCGAAAATGGTGGTTCTCAGGTATTGCATCTGGAGCGAGCCATGAGTCTGAATCTGGATCTGCCGGATAAAGAATATGTCTGGATGCAGTTTTCCGGTGCATGGGCCAGAGAACGCCATCTGAAAAACAGAAAACTGGAGCAGGGAATTACCGCTATATCCAGTATGCGGGGAAATTCTTCGCACGAACATAATCCGTTTATGGTACTGCGGCGTTTTCATACCGATGAAAATCAGGGAGAGGCTATCGGATTCAGCCTGATCTACAGCGGAAATTATCTGATTCAGGCAGAAGTGGATACCCATGATGTGACAAGAGTCCAGCTTGGCATCCATCCGGATACCTTTGACTGGAAATTAAATCCGGGGGCAGCGTTCCAGACACCGGAAACGGTGATGGTATATTCCGATACGGGACTGAATGGAATGAGTCAGACTTATCACCGTCTGTATGGAAAAAGACTGGCGAGGGGTGTATGGAGAGACCGTCCAAGACCAATTTTAAATAACAACTGGGAAGCAACCTATTTTGACTTTACAGAAGACCGTCTGGTGGAAATCGCGCAAAAGGCAAAAGAGTGTGGCGTGGAATTATTTGTGCTGGATGATGGATGGTTTGGCGCACGAAGCAGTGACCGGGCCGGGCTGGGTGATTGGGTTGCCAATTATGACCGTCTGCCAAATGGAATCAAAGGTCTGGCAGAGCGCATTGAAGCGATGGGTATGATGTTCGGTCTCTGGTTTGAACCAGAGATGGTAAATATGGATTCAGATCTGTACCGGGAACACCCGGACTGGGCGATTCAGACACCGCAGCGCCATATGTCCCATGGCCGCTATCAGTATGTGCTTGATTTTTCCAGAAAAGAAGTAGTGGATCATATTTACAACATGATGGCAAAGATTCTGTCAGATGCAAAAGTTTCTTATATCAAATGGGATATGAACCGCAGCATTACCGAATGTTTCAGCCAGGCATATCCGGCAGATCAGCAGGGTGAAATTTACCACAGATATATTCTGGGTGTTTATGATCTGTATGAGCGTCTGACGAGCAGATTTCCTCATATTTTATTTGAATCCTGTGCCAGCGGAGGCGGCAGATTTGATCCGGGACTTTTGTACTATGCACCACAGGGATGGGCAAGTGACGATTCGGATGCCATAGAACGGCTGAAAATTCAGTATGGAACAAGCTTTTGTTACCCAATCAGCAGTATTGGAAGCCATGTATCCGTCGTGCCGAATCATCAGGTATTCCGGAATACACCACTTTCTACAAGAGCAAACGTGGCATATTTTGGAACTTTCGGCTATGAACTGGATCTGAACCGCTTATCCGAACAGGAACTTTCGGAAGTGAAGGAACAGATTGATTTTATGAAAAACTATCGTGAAATCCTGCAATTTGGGACATTTTATCGCCTGAAAAGTCCATTTGAAGAAAATGAAACAATCTGGATGGCAGTAAGTCAGAATCAGAAAACAGCATTAGTTGGATATTATCGAGTGTTAAATGGGGTAAATCTGCCATATGGCAGAGTGCGTCTGCAGGGCTTGCATCCGGAGTATCTGTATGAAAACGAATTAAGTCATACCAAACATTATGGGGATGAACTGATGAACCTTGGTATGATCACCACAGACAGCACAGCAGGGGAAACACCATATGATGCCAGAAATGTGGGAGATTTTATATCCAGAATATACGTGCTGAAGGCAAAATAAAATGCGGTTCTGCAGGTGAAAGGAGAAAAGTATGCGACTTAGGGGAAAGAAACTGTTAAAAATAATTGGGATTGTAATTTTGTGTCTGGTAGTATTGGGGGTAGCTGTGCTGATCTTTTATACTGCGCGGGAATACCGGCCGGAGCCCATTGAAACGCTGGAAACAGGAACCGGGAGCAAGGTATTATCGGAAGGGGATTCCTTTTCTGTGCTGACCTATAATACCGGTTACGCCGCTTTGAGCAAAGAGGAAGATTTCTTTATGGACGGTGGAAGCAAAGTGCAGCCGGATAATAAAGAAGTAGTGGAGACGAATCTGGAGGGGATATCAGATATATTAATAAATCAGGCAGCAGATTTTTATTTTTTGCAGGAAGTAGATATCGATGCAAAACGATCCTTTTATATCAATGAGCGCTCTTATTATGAAAATGCACTTGCTATGAGCAGCATCTATGCCTGCAATTTTAAATGCGATTTTGTGCCATATCCGGTTCCACCTATTGGAAAAGTAGAGGCAGGATTAGTTACCATGACAAATTATCATGTAGATGAGGCAAAACGAATCGCACTGGCAGAATCTTTTGCCTGGCCGATCAAAACCTGTAACCTGAAGCGTTGTATGCTGGAAACAAGAATTCCAATCGAGGGATCAGACAAAGAGCTGGTTCTGATTAACTTCCATCTGGAAGCCTATGACAGTGGTGAGGGTAAGGCGGCACAGAGTAAAATGCTGGCAGATAAATTACAGGAAGAGTACGAAAAAGGAAATTATGTCATTGCCGGTGGTGATTTTAACCAGACCTTCGAGGGCGTGGACACTTATGAAATCCATGATACCGACAGCTGGGTTCCGGGAACCGTCTACAAAAAAGATATCCCGGAAGGCTTTGATTTTGCAGTGGCAGATAATGCTCCGACCTGCCGTCTGCTGAATGGACCGTACAGTGGAAACTATGTGGATTCGCAGGTGTACGTCATTGACGGCTATATCGTGTCAGATAATCTGCAGGTTGATGAGGTGCAGGTCATTGATACCGATTTTGAGTATACCGATCATCAGCCAGTATCATTGCACGTAACATTAAAATAAATTCCTGTTTATGGTGGAAACGCCAAAGATGGAATCAAAAATCCATGCAGGCACGGACGATTTTCTATCTGCGCTGCGCCGCTTATTTTCGCCTCCTCCCGCGAACTCCCATCCTGCAAAACCAGCAGGATGCTCAGACACACTCCCGGAGGCGAAGCTATGCTCGCTCCGATTTCATCTTCACGACCTACTGTTTAGCCACCAAACTTACCTAAGCAGAAATATAGTGGTAGGTATGCCGTTTTCGTACAAAGAAGAAGATAGTCACACAGATTGCCATTGATTCAGCAAACACGATAGAGAGCCATACTCCATTGATACCAAGAACATATGGAAGAATCAGTATGGCAATCACCTGAAAAACAAAGGTTCGTGAAAAGGCAATACATGCGGAAATAAATCCGTTGTTCAGAGCGGTGAAAAACGATGATCCGAAAATGGAAAAACCATTCAGCAGGTAAGCCAGGGAATAAATCCGGAATCCGTGTATGGTCAGATTCAGTAACTCTTTGTCATATCCGACAAACAGGGAAGATAACGGTGCAGCCAGCAGACTGGCAAGAACCGTGAGTGCAACGCCGGCACATGCCACCAGGGTAAGGCTTTTTTTGAATAGATTTTGCAGCTCTGTATGGTTTTTTGCACCATAATGATAGCCGACCAGTGGGGCACATCCGATGGAATAGCCTAAAAATATAGCACAAAATATGAAGTTTACATACATAATGACACCATAGGCGGCAATTCCGTTTTCTCCGGCAATTCGCATCAGCTGGAAATTATAGAGCATGTTTACCAGTGACATGGAAATATTTGACATAAATTCGGAGGAACCATTTGTGCATGTTTTAAGGATGATATCTTTTTGCAGAAATGTTTTTCGCAGACGAAGAAGACTGCTGTTCTTTCTGGAAAAGTATAACAGGGGTGTCAGACCGCCGACAAATTCGGATGTGACTGTTGCAAGTGCGGCACCTGATACGCCAAGCTGAAGTCCGTAGACAAAAAGCGCATCCAAAATGATATTGGTCAGTCCGGCGCTGACGGTAATCAGAAGTCCGAGTTGTGGTTTGCCTGCGGTGACAAGCAGACTTTGAAAGACATTCTGAAGCATAAAACAGGTCATGGATATCATAGAGATTCGTCCGTATAATACACAGTTGTGCAACATTTCATTGCTTGCGCCGAGAAAACGCGCGATGGATGGCATGAAAATGAATCCGGCGCTGGAAACAATGATACCGCCAATGATCGTGGCATATATGATCATGGAGAAATATTTCTGAGCCAGTTCCTGCTGTCCCTCACCGAGCGTTTTGGAAACGATTGCACTGCCGCCGGCACCAAGCATAAAACCGATTGCACCGAGAATCATAACAAATGGCATAATCAGGTTGACCGATGCAAATGCGGTTTTTCCAACAAAATTAGATACAAATAATCCATCTACGACATTATAGATGGAAGTGAAAATCATCATAATAACAGAGGGAAAAACAAAACGAAGCAATTTGGAAAATGAAAAGTGATCTGATAATTGGATTTTCATATTTTGAGGTCCTTTCCATTTGCTGCAAAAGACACGCTGGAGTGGTTTGCAACAAAATAGTGATATTGTTTGTATGTAAATGCTGATGACAGTCATTATTGTGCTGGAGCACATATTGTAGTAGTCAAAATGCTAACATGGTACAAAGAAGCTGTCAATATAAAAAACGATACAGGACCATCTCTGATCTGATATTATTCAGGTATGTCTGTATCAGAAAAATGTAGCAGTTTTGAAAAGACGGCTACCGCAAGCCCACTGGTTTTGAGCAATGGGGAGTTCACATGTGTACAGAGAAAAGGTTTTCTGAAGTTGGAGTTGGAAAACAGGAAAAAATAGTGTAGAATAAAAAACAGCTTGGAAGAAAAGAGGAAAGTTTTTATATGAAGGTTGATTTATTTTCTATCGGTCACTTTACGGTACACACGTATGGTGTGATGATTGCAATCGGAGTGATCCTGTGTGTTCTGATGGGGTATTATCGGGCAAAACGTCTGGAGATGAAAGCTGAGCCTGTCATGGATCTGACAATTTTGTGTGTGGTGATGGGATTTGTCGGAGCAAAGGTATTTTTTGTAATATTGAGCTGGAAGCAGTTCCTGTCAGATCCGCTCAGTGTGCTGGGATCTTCTGGATTTGTCGTATATGGCGGAATTGTTTTCGGTGTAGTTTCAGCTCTGATTTACTGCAAAGTGAAAGATATCCGGTTTTTTGAATATTTTGATCTGTTGGCTCCGTCTGTAGCGCTGGCACAGGCTTTTGGGCGTCTGGGATGTTTTTTTGCCGGATGCTGTTATGGCAAGGAGACTGATCTGCCAATCGGAATTGTATTTCCGGACGATTGTTTTGCACCGGCAGGTGTGCCGTTACTTCCGACACAGCTTTTTTCCTCCGCAGGAGATTTTGTGATTGCTTTTGTACTGATTCGTGTGACTGGAAAAATGCGCCATACCGGAGATGTAGGTGCACTATATCTGATGCTGTATGGAATTGGAAGATTCTGTGTGGAGTTTTTGCGTACTAATGAGCGGGGAGGATTCTTCGGACTGACGACTGCACAGTTGATTTCGGTTGTATTTATAATCGTATCGGTCGTTCTTTTTATTCGAAATAAAAGAGTGGCAGAGAAAGAAGATATGATGTATATATAAACAGCCAGAGAAATATCTTTATTAGAGAATTACAGATTCCCCGGTAATCGGTGATGCGTTTCTAAAACGTGTATGTTTGCAGAAACATTTCATGGATTGCCGGGGATTTTTTCGAAAAGTTTTTATAAGATGTATTTCAAACAATTCTTTACAGAAGCTTCATGGCACCGGAGGAAATCTGACTGATGATATCAACCACTGCAGAATCCCCATATTGCCGGTTCTCAAAAAATGCATAATAACTGCCATAGACTGTGTAGGACAGCACGACATTGGAGGCAGGATCCTGTTTGTACTCCGGGTGAGCTTCAAACAGGATTTTTTTTAGCTGATATTCGACTTTTCGCACCAGTTCTCCGGCTCTGGTTCCGGAAAACAGGATGCGGATGATAGCATCCTGAGAGAGGTAGCCGAGAAATAAATTTTTCGAGAGAGCTGCCGGATCCTGCAGGCAGTTTTCCGGATTCTGGATGGCTTCGATGACAGATGCAACGACTTCGGTTTCTAACTGATCGGAGAGGTCAAAAATATCTTTATAGTGTGAATAGAAGGTAGATTTGTTAATCTGAGCCTTTTCACATAATTCTTTAATAGTGATTTTCTCCAATGGTTTTTTTGAACGCAGTTCTAAAAATGTATTGTGAATCGCTGTTTTTGTTTTGGTAATTCTGATATCCATAATGTTTCCCCACTGATTTTAAAATGTGTCGGTTTTCCGACGAATTGAACAAGCTGTTTCTGTTCAGATTTCTTTTTCCTGCTTATAATTATAATAGAATCGGCCTGGAAAAACAACCATGGTCGGATAATTGAAATAAAATTATAACAGAGAGTAAAGGAAAGTCTGTCATTTTTCGGAATAGAGAAAGTTTTGGTATATGCGAAAGACTGTATCTGAATAAAGGCAGATCTGTTTATAGAAAGTACGAGGGAGAGAGAATATGGATTTTTATGGATTTTATACGGGAAAAGAATTTGAGGCATATTGTTTTCTGGGCGCACATGCCTGCGAGAAGGGAACGGTTTTCCGCACGTTTGCACCGAATGCACAGCGCATTTCTCTGATCGGAGAGTTTAACGGCTGGCAGGAGACACCGATGCAGAAAGTACACGATGGCAATTTCTGGGAGTGCTATGTGGAGAATGCCGAAAAAGGAATGATGTACAAGTACAAGATTTACGGGGCAGACGGAAGCTGTATCGATCATTGTGATCCGTATGGATTTTATGCAGAATTGCGTCCGAACAGTGCATCGATTATTTACGATACAACCAATTATCATTTTACAGATAACGAATGGATGAAAAAACGTTCTGTTCATATGGAGGCGCCGCTGAATATTTACGAGATTCATTTTGGTTCCTGGAAAAAGAAAGCGGACGATGAAGCGGAAGGATGGTACACTTACCGGGAGATGGCAGATCTGCTGATTCCATATCTGAATGAGAACGGATATAATTATGTGGAGCTGATGCCGCTAAGTGAACATCCCAGTGATGAGTCCTGGGGCTATCAGAATACCGGATTTTTTGCACCGACTTCCCGCTATGGTACGCCGGATGATCTGCGATATTTTGTCAATGCCTGTCATAAGCATAAAATCGGTGTGCTGATGGATTTTGTCCCGGTACATTTTGCAGTAAATGATTATGCATTGTGGAATTATGATGGATCTGCACTGTATGAATATCCGAATCAGGATGTGGGATACAGTGAGTGGGGAAGCTGCAATTTCATGCATTCCAGAGGGGAAGTCAGAAGTTTTCTGCAGTCTGCAGCAGCGTACTGGCTGGCAGAGTACCATTTTGACGGACTGCGTATGGATGCGGTCAGCAATCTGATCTACTGGCAGGGAAATGAGGCGCGGGGCGTTAATAATCTGGCCGTTTCCTTTCTTCAGACCATGAACCAGGGACTGAAGGAGCGTTTCCCGAGTGCCATGCTGATGGCGGAGGATTCTTCCTCTTATCCGGGTGTGACAAAATCGGTGTATGAAGGCGGACTTGGATTTGATTACAAATGGAATATGGGCTGGATGAACGATACGTTAAACTATTTCCGCACAGCGCCGGAATACCGTTCTGCGAATTACCACAAGCTGACATTTTCCATGATGTATTATTATAATGAAAATTATATTTTGCCATTGTCACATGATGAGGTGGTACATGGCAAAGCAACCATCATTCAGAAAATGAGCGGTGATTATGAGGATAAATTTCCACAGGCCCGGGCGATGTACATGTATATGTATGCACATCCGGGTAAAAAGCTGAATTTTATGGGAAATGAAATCGCACAGTTCAGAGAATGGGATGAAAAACGCCAGCAGGACTGGAATATTCTTTCATTCCCGAAACACAAAGAGTTCCATCGTTTTATGATGGACTTAAATCAGGTGTATGAGAAGCACCCGGCTTTCTGGGAAGCGGATTACAGACAGGATGGTTTTGCCTGGATTGACTGTCATCAGGAAGAAAAATGTATTTACGCCTTTGAACGAAAGAGCCGGAAAGAACGAATCGTAGCGGTATTTCATTTTGGAAATGCCACAGAGCAGGAGTATACGATGCCGATTGCAAATGCGAAGAAGCTGAAACTGATCTGTAGCAGTGATGATCTGGAGATGAAAAAGGCGCATCCGGAGTATCAGAAAGATCTGACGGTAAAAGGTGGACAGGTTGTGATGCAGTTGCCGGCATACAGTGCCCGTTTTTATGAAGTGGCAGAATAACAGTTATAATTATTGAAAAAAAATCTCAATAAGTGAAAAAAGTTTGATAATTTATCTCCATACGCTATAATAAAAGTTAAACATGAAAACACGCGTATGGAGGTAAATTATTATGTTCAAAAAATTTAATGCAGGAAAAGTTGGTCTTTTTGTAGCAGGTCTTGCTTTTGGAACAGCAGGTATCAAAATTCTTACAAGCAAAGATGCAAAGAAAGTTTATACCGGATGTACCGCTGCTGTATTGCGTGCAAAAGACACTGTAGTGAAGACAGCAACAACTGTTCAGGAAAATGCAGGTGATATTCTTGCCGAGGCAAAACAGATCAATGCTGACCGTGCCGCTGCGGAAGCATATGTTGAGGATGAAGTCGCAGAGGAAGCTGAAGAAGCTCCGGCTGAGGAAGCACAGGCAGAATAATGAAATTTGCGATCAAACATGAGATAAAGGGACGTCTACGTGTACATATGGCGCAGAAGCGCATGACATATGAGCAGGCAGACGTCCTGCAATATTATCTGCAGCAGTCGGATCTGGTAGTAGATGCAAAAGTATACGAACAGACAGCGGATGTTGTAATCAGTTACAACGGAGATCGGGCTGCAATTATTCATCTGCTCTGTACCTTCAAATATCAACTGGTAGAAATGCCGGAAGGATATCTGGAGAGTACCGGACGTGAATTAAATGCAGAATATAAAGAAAAATTAATCTGTAAAGTGGTATGGCATTATGGTAAAAAGCTGATTTTGCCGGCACCGATCCGAAATGTGATTACCGTAGTGAATGGTATCCGTTATATATGGAAAGGTCTGCAAAGTCTGTGGCATCGCCGGCTTGATGTGGCTGTGCTGGACGCAACCGGTATCGCAGTATCCCTGCTTCGTTCGGATATGGGTACCGCAGGTTCTGTTATGTTCCTGCTTGGTATCGGAGAACTTCTGGAAGAGTGGACACATAAGAAATCTGTCGGTGATCTTGCCCGCAGCATGTCTCTGAATGTGGAAAAAGTATGGCAGAAAGCAGGAGATCAGGAAGTACTGGTATCTGCATCCACCATTGAAAAAGGCGACGAAATCATTATTCATGCAGGAAATGTCATTCCGTTTGATGGTGTGGTTACAGAGGGGGATGCCACGGTAAATCAGGCCTCCCTGACCGGAGAATCCGTACCGGTGGCAAAGACCGTTGATTCCTATGTCTATGCAGGTACTGTTCTGGAAGAAGGCGAGCTGACCATTCGTGTGGAAGCAACCGGAAATGCCACAAAGTATGAGAAAATCGTTACCATGATCGAGGATTCGGAGAAGCTGAAATCCAATCTGGAAGGCAAAGCAGAGCATCTGGCAGATAAACTGGTTCCTTATACACTGGGCGGTACGTTACTGACTTGGCTGTTGACCAGAAATGCCACAAAAGCACTGTCGATTCTGATGGTGGATTTCTCCTGTGCGCTGAAACTGGCCATGCCGATTTCGGTTCTTTCTGCAATCCGTGAAGCACAGCAGTGCGATATTACGGTTAAAGGCGGAAAATATCTGGAAGCTGTTTCCGAGGCAACGACCATTGTATTTGACAAGACAGGTACTCTGACAAAGGCAAAACCGACCGTCATCGATGTCATTCCGTTCATGGATAAGACATCAGATGAGCTGCTTCGCATTGCGGCCTGCCTGGAAGAGCATTTTCCGCATTCCATGGCAAAAGCAGTTGTGACAGCAGCTAAGCAGAAAGATCTGGAACATGAGGAAATGCATTCCAAAGTGGAATACATTGTGGCACACGGTATTTCTTCTTTTATCGAAGAAAAACGTGTGGTGATCGGAAGTTATCATTTTATATTTGAAGATGAGCAATGTGTGATTCCGGAAGGCAAAGAAGTAATATTTAACAACCTGCCAGAGGAGTGCTCCTGTCTGTACATGGCTATTGATCAGCAGCTAGCAGCTGTTATCTGTATTGAGGATCCGGTACGTGAGGAAGCAGCGGATGTAATCCGGGATCTGCGTGATAATGGTATCCAAAAAATTGTCATGATGACGGGAGACAGTGAACGTACGGCTGCAGCAATCGCACATAAAGTCGGCGTGGATGAGTATTATTCTGAAGTTCTGCCGGAAGATAAGGCAAATTTTGTAGAGCAGGAGAAAGCACTTGGTCATAAAGTTATTATGATCGGTGACGGAATCAACGATTCACCGGCTCTGTCTGCCGCAGATGCAGGTGTGGCCATCAGTGATGGTGCAGCCATTGCCCGTGAGATTGCAGACATTACCATCGCAGCGGATAATCTGCATGAGATTGTGACATTGAAGAAAATCAGCAACAGGCTGATGCAGCGTATTCATCGTAATTATCGTTTTATTGTGGGATTTAATGCAGGACTGATCGCACTTGGCGTTGGCGGAATCATTCAG